>NZ_RAVY01000151.1:0-23841 GCF_003611625.1 Corallococcus sp. CA054B | reverse complement strand
CCCTTCGGGTGGGCGGTGGACCGGTACATCGGGTGGAAGGTCCGCTCGACGTTCCGGGGCCTGTGGGTGCGCGGCGCGCTGCCCGTTGACGGCGTGGGCCGGCTCGTCTACCTGAACCACTCCAACTGGTGGGACGGCTTCGTGCTGCACCAGCTCTGCCAGGCGGCGAACTGGGACGGGTACTGCCTCATGGACGAGGACAACCTGCGCCGCTACCCCTTCCACACGAAGATGGGCGCCTTCAGCATCCGCAAGCAGGACGCGATGTCGTCCCTGTCCTCGCTGCGGTACGCGAAGGAATTGCTGCGCAAGCCGCGCGCGGCCGTGTGTGTCTTTCCGGAAGGCGAGCACCGGCCCTTCGGCGTCCACCCGCTGAAGCTGGAGCGCGGCGTGGAGTTGCTGGCCCGCGCGGCGAAGGCGGAGTGCGTGCCCATCGCCATCCGCTACGCCTTCTTCGAGCACGAGCGGCCGGACGTGTTGCTGGAGGTGGGCGAGGTCCACGAGGCCGGGCCGCTGGAGCGCTTCCAGAGCGGGTTGGAGGCGGTGGTACGGCGGGTGTCCGAGGCCACGAGCCTGGAGGGCTTCACGCAGAAGGTGTCGGGGGCGAAAGGCGTGGCGGAGCGCTGGGACCGCGCGCGAGGCCTGGGCCCATGAGCCTGCGCATCCGCACCATCGCCCGGCTCACCGGCATCCGCGAGGCCACGCTGCGCGCCTGGGAGCGCCGCCATGGCTTTCCGCGCCCGGAGCGCAGTGAGAACAACTACCGCGTCTATTCACGCGACGAGGTGGAGGCCGTCCGCCGGGTGGCGAAGCTGATGGAGGAGGGCCTCTCGGTGAGCGAGGCCATCGCCCAGGTGCGCGACGAGCCCCGGACGGCCGTCCCGCCGGAAGCGCGGCACCTGGAGCGCTTCTGGGCGGCGGTGATGGTGCTGGATTCGGAAGCAGCGGACGCGGCGCTGTCCGCGGCCCAGGTGGGGCTGGGCGCGACCACGTATTGCGACACGGTCCTCGTTCCGCTGCTGCGCGAGATGGCCTCGCGCCTGGACGTGGCGCGCGAGCACATGGCGTCCGCGCTGGTGCGGCAGCGGCTGCGCATGCTGCTGGCGGGGATGGAGCGCGTGGGCGACGGGCCCCGGGGACTCCTGGCGTGTCCGGCGAGGGATCACCACGAGGGTGGGTTGCTCGCGCTGGGCGTGCACCTGAAGGCGCGGGGCTGGCGGGTGACGCTGCTGGGGGCGGACACGCCCACGGAGGCGTTGCAGGGGGCGTGCATGCAGGTGCGCCCGGACCTGGTGGCGCTGTCGTTCATCCGCCGCCGGGATGCGGACGACTTCGTCGCGGTGTTGTCCGGAGCGATGCATGCGTGCGCGCCCGCGCCGGTGGTGGTAGGCGGGCCTGGAGCGAGGGAGCACCTGAAGACGTTGTTCACCCTGGGCGCGCAGTACGCGGAGTCCGCGGAGGAGCTCATCGCCGTCTGGCAGCAGGCGCGAAACGCGCAGAACCGACCGTGAAGCACGCACACCATGGCTGAGCGCACCTATCGCATCCACATCGCCGCGGAGCTGTCGGGGGTCCGGGTGGAGCTCATCCGGGCCTGGGAGCGCCGCTACGGGGTGCTCGAGCCGGAGCGCACGCCCGCGGGCTACCGCGTCTACACCGACCGCGACGTTGTCCTGCTCAAGCGGCTCAAGGCGCTGACGGACGAGGGGGTGGCTATCAGCGAGGCGGCGAAGCTGCTGCCCCAGCTGCGCGCGGAGCTGGACGCGGTGCCTTCCCCGCCCGTTGAGCGCCCCGAGGCGAGAACCGGCTCGCAGCCGGAGACATGGCGCGCGGCGGTGCTGGCGGCGGCCGAGGCGTATGACCAGCCCCGCGTGGCGCGCGTCCTGGACGAGGTGCTGACGGCGCTACCGCCCTTGAAGGCCTTCGAGGACGTGCTGGTGCCTGTGCAGCGCGAGGTGGGCGATCGCTGGCATGCGGGCACCCTCACGGTGGCGCAGGAGCACCTGGTGACGCAGGTGGTGCGCGAGCGGCTGGTGAGCCTGCTGCACGGTGCACCCCGGGGCGGACGCAAGCACGCGGTGTTGGCGTGCTTCCCGGAGGAGGAGCACGAGATTGGCTTGTTGGGCGCGGCGCTGAGGCTGCGCCACGCGGGCATGCGGGTGACGCTGTTGGGGCAGCGCGTGCCGGCGGAAGGGCTGGGCGAGACGGTGGCTCGGGCAAAGCCAGACGTGGTGGGCCTGTCGGCGGTGACGAACCGGGGCGCCACGGTGTTCGAGGACGTGCTCAAACGCATCCAGGCCGCGCTGCCCAAGGGTCTGCCCCTCTGGGTGGGAGGCCCCGCCGCCCAGGCGCATGCGGACGTCTGTGAACGCCTGGGCGTGAGGTTCTTCGCTCACGAGGACGACTGGACGCGGATGGCGGGCTGAGCGGTTCTACTCTTCCAGGGGAAGGGTTCCGTTCTTCCACGCATCAAGGGTCATGGACGCACTCACACTCAGCAGCGTCGGCGGCGGCTCCGCCAACAGGGCAAGCGCACGTTCTGCCTCGCTGGGAGCGAAGCCCAGGGCGGCCGTCGCGGCCCAATACCGCGTCCCTGGCTCCGGATCGGTCAGCAATACCAGCAGGCACTTCTCCGCATCGGGCCCGCGGGTACGCAGCTCTTTCCTGACGGCTGCCGCGAGAAGAAGGTTTCGCCGAACCCATCTCGTTCTTGAACCGCTGACTGTGGCCGTCAAGGGACGGGCATTCTCAAGAGAAAAGCACTTCAGGCCCTTTGGCCCGTAGAGCGCCTCTCACTCAGGGGCGCTTTGCGGCCCCGTCACGCGGTTGAAGAACACGCCCGTGTTACCGACGCTCTCAATCCCCTCCTTGATCTCCTCGGAGACAATCAAGGCCAGCTCCCACCCCATGGGGCGGAAGACACGCGCATCTTCAATTTTCGAAGTGTCGATACGCAGGCCAGAGATTGAGCGGTACTCGCCTAGCCGCTCGGGTACAGCCCCGTCCGGAGGATATATCTGGACCTCGCGACAGTTGGCTTCGTCAATGCACTTGAAGTGCCGGGTCGCGTTGACGACGTAGTACCGCTCTGGCGTCCCCTCAATCTCTATCGGGAACAACTGCACGTCGTCAGGCGCAAGTTCCCGGAAGACGTTCGCGACCTGCTCATTCGCAATGGGCGTGCGGTCTGCATTGGCTACCGAAAACGTTCGCTTCACATCAACGTGAAAGGGGACTGTCTTGAGAGGTCCCGGGTCCATCACAGGTCTCCCTTCCACGAACATCCACGGGTCATCCAGCGCGCCACCACCCACGGGGACGGGTGTATCAAGGCCCCACTGCGCTACATTCCCAATCTCCACTGCGTAGAACTCTCGCGCCATTTCAGCCTCCACCCACCACGACCAGTCGCCTCAAATCCGTGCCAGTCGTAAGAAGATCCCCTGCAATCCTCGCCAGTTCCTCAATCAGGCGGACCCGGCAGCTCTCCTCTGACTTGCATCGACCCAACGCTTTCTCCAGTCGGTCGAGAACAGCCTGATGGTATTCGCGTGGGTGCGGCCCCTGATGGGCTTTCAGACGTACCTGGTTCGCGACGTCCTCCAGCTTCATCCCGGCCCGGGCAAATAGCCTTGCACACTGCGGCGTCCAAGGCCCTCCGGACACAGCGGAGACCAGGTTCTTGTTCGTGCAGATGTGGTGAACCGGCCCTTCGACGTCACCTGGAATCTGGCCGTTCGAGTACATCGCGAGAGCAGCCGCTGCCCCAGGCGCCAACGCGACGTTGAGCACACCCGCAGCGGGCAGCGCGATGGAAGTCACACCCCCGCTTAGCGCTGCCCCGAGTGGGAACCCCGCCTCGGCCTGTCCCCGGAGCGCGGCTTGGGGGAAGCCCGGGAGCTTGGGGCCCTGGGCAGCCATCGCGTTCTTCCCGCCCAGCGCCGCCGTGACGAGCAGCACCAGGACTCGCGTGCCATTCGTGCCGAGCACCTTTCCGAACCGGTGACCGATGTCCTGCAATTCGATGACGCTCGTTGCCGTCCCCGCGTCGTCCCAAAGCCGGACGAAGCCCCGGCCCATCTCCCAGACCGGCACGATGCCCAGGTAGGCCACCATGGCGGCCGTCAGCGCCACGGCGATGAACTTGGTGACAGGCTCGGGCAGCGTCATGGTGAGAAGCACGCTCAGCGCGGCGGACGTCACCATGGCTTTGAGCGCGGCCGGGTTCAGCAGCTTGCCAACTTCTGCCTCGACGCTCTCCCACACACTGTCGAGGGCGAAGGACAAGGCCATGAGCGCCCGGTCCTTGCGCGAGAACGTCAGCCCCGTTCCTCCCACCAGGGTCAGGCAGTCATCCGCATCGGGGCAGAGGCGCGCGTACAAGGACTCAGGCGAGCTTCGCGAGCCGGAATCCGTGAGTCCCTCCGAGGAGGCGAGCAGCGTCCTGGACCGCACCCACCCTCGCGCATCCGCCGCTTCCGTCTCACGGAACGCAACGTCCATGCGCATGTCCAGGATGAGCTGCGTGAGGGCGGACCTGAACGCGTCCTCGCTCACCTGGACCGGGGCAACCTCCACCGGCTCGTGGATGACCCGCGGTCCGCTCCCGGTATCGATATGGACAACGCGGCGGGTCGCACACCCCGTCGCGAGCAGCAGCAACAGTGTGACGGCTCCGGCCAGCCTCATGGCGCTCCCAAGAACAGGAAGCGCGGCATCCTGACCTCAGTGCGTCAGCGCTTCCAGTGCCTTCGCCTGCGCGTCGATGAAGTGCCCGTAGTCCGACTCCACCTGATCCGAATAGGCGCAGGCGAACTCCGTGACGGCTTCATCGAAGTGGTCCTTGGTGCCAAGGTATCCGGCAATGAGCGCGGCGTCGCCAGTGCGCGCGTGGGCGCGGGCCAGGGTGGCCCCACAGGCGTCCGCGTAGTCCTGGAACACCGGCGCGTCCATCTTCTCCGCGTCCAGCGCCCCCTTCATGTCGCGCAGCTGGCGCACGTAGAACGCGCCCATGCCCTCCACCTCCGTCCAACCGAGGAACAGGTCGGAGAAGGCCTGCATGCGCCGCTGGCCCACCACCACGCGCTCGCCCGCGCTGTGGAACTCGCTGGGGCCCAGGTAGGGCTCCAGCACGGAGGCCTTCGCTTCCTTGAGCTGCAACACCAGCGGGTCCTCCCCGCCGTTGCCTTCGCACAGCACGACGTAGGCCTGCAGCCCCACGCTGCCCACGCCCACGACCTTGAAGCCCCACTCCTTGCGCCGGTAGCGCAGGCACAGGTCGCGCACCGCGCCGTCCAGTGATTCGAGGTAGCCCACCGTGAGCCGCTTGATGCGCCGCTCCAGCTCCGCGGGCGTCACGTCCATCTTCACCGCGCTGAGCGGGAAGAGCAGGGGCGGCTGGTAGGCCAGGTGCCGCTGGCCGTTGCGCTCCACGGTCAGCTTCTCCACCGCGTGCGCGCTGGTGTGGCGCTTCGCCTTCTCCACCGCCTGCGCGGCGAGCTTCGCGGTGTCGTCGGAGTCGGATTTCTTCAGCTCCTTCGCGTCCACGTGGAGCGACCAGACCTCCAGGAGGCTCCGGGTCGTCAATTCGCGCATCGTGAGCCGGTAGGACTCCACGGCCTTGCGCGCGGCCTTCTTGCCGCAGCGGGCGCCCAGGCCGTTCTGCTTCGCGGCCACGACGAAGCTCGCGGCCAGGCGCTTCACGTCCCATTCGAAGGGGCCGGGCAGCGTCTCGTCGAAGTCGTTGAGGTCGAAGATGAGGTTGCGCTCGGGCGTGCCGAACAGGCCGAAGTTGGCCAGGTGCGCGTCGCCGCAAATCTGACTGCGCAGGCCGCTGTGCGGCGTGTGGGCCAGGTCGCGCGCCATGACGAAGGGCGTGCCGCGCAGGAAGGCGAACGGAGACTCCGACATGCGCTCATGGCGCACGGGCACCAGCCACGGCAGCCGCGTGGCGTCGGACTCCTTGAGCTGCGTGAGCGGAGCGCGCCCCCGGAAGGGCTTCCATGCCGCGTGGCTGCTCCGGGGACAGCGCTTGCGCAGGGCGCGGCCCGCGTCCATGCGCTCCTCCACGGAGCGGAAGTCCACGGCCTGTAGCCGTGAAGGCTTCAGCTTCCGGGGCGTGCGCCGCGTGCGCTGCTGTTTCTGGTTGGATACGAGGGGAACCTTCGCGGCTCCCAGTTCGGATGTGCCGTCCGCATCCATGGGGTGTGTGACTCCTCACCCCAAAGGTGGGGCCGGCCCCTGGAAACGGGAAGCGTCCAGGGCCGGAAAGTCCTCTGCCCCCTGGGAACATGGGCGAATGGAGTGTTCACCCGTGGGCGCGCTTCAGGTCGCGGCGGCCAGCAGGTCCCGGAGGATGTCCCGTGCGCGCGTCCACAGCAGCGAGCCGCCCTCGTCCGGCAGGAAGTGGCGGACCGCGCGGGGAAAGCGCGTGGCGAGCAGCGCGCCTCCATCCGGTGAGTGCACCGGGCTGGTGTCGCGCCCGCCGTACCAGAGCCGCACGGGCACGGTGATGGCTTCGGGCGGGACGGGCCACCGGCCCATGGCCAGGGTGAGGTCGCGCGCGTAGCCGCTGGCGCCTTGCGCGAAGCCCTCGCGCAGCGCCTGGCGATACGCGGACGCGAAGGCGGGCTCGCGGTAGAGGGCGCGGTCCTCCGGTCCGCTCATGCCGTCGACGAGCGCCCACATGCCGTCCGCGTCCGCTCGCGCCGCGAAGCCTGCCTCGAAGCCCTCGCGGTCCGACTCGATGGCGGCGACCATGCCCGCGACCTGCGCAGGGAGCAGGGCCCGGGTCGCGGGGTGGGCGAGCTCGTCCTGGCCCGCCACGAGCGCCAATGCGGACACCTGGCCTGCTCCGGCCAGGGCCACCGCGAACGGAGCGCCCTGGGAGAAGCCCACCACTGCGGGCCGCGACAGGCCCGTGGCCTCCAGCACCGCCGCGACGTCCGCCGTCCAGCGGGAGAAGTCCTTGAGCGGATCCGGCTGGGAGAGGCCCAGCCCCGCCCGGTCCACGCAGAGCAGCCGCACTCCCAGCTCGCGCACCGCCTCCGCGCCAAAGCCCAGCGAGCTGCTCGTCGCCGCGCCGGTGCAGAAGAGGACCGGCACGCCGTCGGGCGCACCCCACTCCGTCCATCCCACCCGCTGTCCGGGCTCACGCTCCAGGTGGTGACTGCGCTCCGGTGCCGTCAGTGCAAGCGTCATGGGCGCAAGCCTGGGAAACACCGGGCATGGCGTCCAGCGGATTCCCGCGGCGCGAAGGCCCGGAGCGCCGGTCACTCCTGGCGAGACGCCCTCCTCGCCGTGAGCGGGATGCCGTGCTTCGGGCGCAGGGTGATGGCGGGGAGGACCTCCGGCGCGGGCCCTGGCTCGGCTTCGAAGTGGAAGCGCTGGAGCACCGTGGCCAGCACCAGGCGGATCACCATCAGCGCGGAGCCCGCGCCAATGCAGAGCCTGGGCCCTCCACCAAAGGGACAGTAAGCGAAGCGCGGGATGCGCCGCTCCAGCCCGTCCGCCCAGCGCTCGGGACGGAAGGCCTCCGGCTCCGGGAAATGGCTCGCGTCCCGGTGCAGCGCCCACTGGGACCACGCGACCACCGTCCCGGCGGGCACGAGGACGCCGTCCATCCGGTCGTCCTGCTCCGCCACCCGGCTCATGCCCCACGCGGGCGGATACAGACGCAGCGACTCCTTCACCACCTGCTCGCAGTACGGCAGCGACGGCAGGTCCGCCACCGTGGGCTCGCGGCCTCCCAGCACCGTGGCCAGCTCCCGCCGCAGCGCTGCTTGCGCGTCGGGATGGCGCGCCAGCAAATACAGACTGAGCGCCAGCGCGGCGGCGGTCGTCTCATGCCCGGCGATCATCAACGTCAGACATTCGTCGCGCAGCTGCGCGTCCGTCAGGTGTTCGCCGTCCTCGGCCTGCGCCTCCAGCATCAGGCCCAGCAGGTCCTCTCCAGGGCCGCCCTGCCTCCTTCGGCGCTCCACCACGTCGTCCACCACGGCGTGCAGGGCGCGCAGGCCCGTCCTGAACCGCCGCTGCCCCGGCGTGGGCACCCAGGCGGGCAGCGAGATGGGCGTGTCGAAGAGGTGCTGGGCGTGCAGCATCACCGCCTCCATGGCCCGTCCCAGCTCCCGCGCCTGCGCGGAGAGGTTCGCGCCGAAGAGCGTCTCCGCCACCACGTCCAACGTCAGCGCCATCATCTCCGGGTACGCGTCGAAGGATGCTCCCTCCCGCCGTGACGCCATCCAGGTGTTCGCGGCCTTCACCGCCACGCTCCCGTGCGCGGTCAGCAGGTTCTTGTGGAAGGCCGGCTGCATCATCCTCCGCCGCCGCATCCAGAAATCGCCGTGGCTGGTGAACAGGCCGTGGCCCACCACCGCCTCCAGGGCGCGCTTCTGGAAGGCGTCCTTCGGGTAGTTGCGGAAGTTCTTCACCAGCACGTGCTCGATGGCCTCCGACGTGTTGAGCAGGTAGATGTCCGTCCCCACGAAGCGGGTCCGCAGCACCGCGCCCCGGTCCGCGTAGCGCAGGAAGAAGCCCAGCGGATCCTTCCGGTACTCCAGCCCCTGTCCCAGCCACGGCAGCCCCGAGGGAAGCCGGGGCGGAAGGACCGCGGAGTCGGAAGGTGCGGCGTGCATGCGGCGGCTCCTGGGCGGGCGCAAAAGACCTTCCCGAGCGCGCGAGTGTATCCGAGCCGGTCCGGTGGAGGCCCAACGGTGACGGCGCACGCTCCAAACCCAGCCACGTGCCCTGGCGGGTTGCCAGGGGACGGGGCGTGTGGCTCGCCAGGGCGCGCTACCGCTCGTCGCCCGGCACGGGCCGGAGCTGTCCGCTGTTGATGGCCAGGGACAGGCGCTGCTCCATGGCCTCGCGCTCGTCGCGGGTTACCGCGCGGAGGGCCTGGTGGAAGCGCTGTTGATCCGCTTCCGTCCAGCGGCCTCGCGTGACGGCGTCCGCCAGGACCCACTGGCTCTGACGGGACGCCTCTACCTGTTCGGGCGTGGGGGCGGGGCGTGCCTCCTCCTCGGGCTCCGTGGGTGGAGGAGCCTCCAGGGGCTGCCGGGTCGCGAGCACGGCGAGTTGTTCGCGGATGAGCCGCAGCTCCTCGCGGGAGTCCTGCGGCTGCATCACCACGGACGCGGGCGCGGGGCGGGACTGCACGAGGGGGAGAAGCCGGGCGAGCTGTGCATCCAGCTTCGCGTCCAGCATCCGCTCCACCCGCGACTCCAGGGTGGCGAAGGTCAGCGCCACGCCCCCGGTGATGCCGAGCGCGATGCCCGGGACCTGTGACATGAGTGTCTGGAGGAAGGTCTTCATCGAAGGCTCCGGGGGCGTGACGCAAGCAGCGGGACTACGGCGCCTTCGGCTCCAGGTGCGAACCCTTGAGCACATCGATGGTCTGACAGATGCCAGCCGCGTCCCAGGAGAAATAGATGTAGGCCGAGTCGTTGGCGGACTGGACGCTGCGCACGAGCGCCGGCGAGGACGAGTAGCAGGACACGTTGCCGCTCGCCGCGTTGTTGGCGAAGCACCGCACCGACTCACCGGCGGTCGTGTCCGCGAAGGTGCGGCAATAGATGTTCTGGATGGTGTCCGCGCTGTTGCGCGCCGTGCCCATCGCGCCGTACGCCGTGCGGGAGGTCGTGTTGATGGTCACGAAGAACTGCGTCTTCGACCCGGCATAGGCCACGGGCACGGCCAGCAGGGCCAGCGCAGCGGACATCCCCAACGTCTGCGTGAAACGCTTCATGGTGTGGACTCCTTCAGTGAAACGGCTGAAGGGGTTACGCCGGGGTCCGCGATTATTCCCGCGCGGCTTTCCGGTATCGTCCGGACACATCCCCTTCGCAGGAGCGTCCGCATGGGCAGCTATCTGGACTTCTACCGCCGCTCCATTGAAGCGCCGGAGGCGTTCTGGGCGGAGCAGGCACGGCTCATCGACTGGGAGCGGCCCTTCGACGCGGTGCTGGATGCCTCCCGGCCGCCCTTCGCGCGCTGGTTCGTCGGCGGGCGTACCAACCTGTGCCACAACGCCGTGGACCGGCACCTGGCCACCCGCGCGGACCAGCCGGCGCTCGTCTTCGAGTCCACCGAGACGGACCAGCGCCGCCAGTACACCTATGCGCAGCTCCACGCGGAGGTGAACCGGACGGCGGCCATGCTGCGCTGGCTGGGCGTGAAGCGCGGGGACCGCGTCATCGTCTACATGCCCATGGTGCCGGAGGCCGTCTTCGTGCTGCTCGCCTGCGCGCGGCTGGGCGCCATCCACTCGGTGGTGTTCGGCGGCTTCGCGGCGCACAGCCTGGCCATGCGCATCGACGACGCGAAGCCCGTCCTGCTGGTGACGGCGGACGCGGGCATGCGCGCGGGCCGGGTCGTCGCCTACAAGCCGCTGGTGGATGAGGCCCTCACGCTCGCGAAGCACCCGCCCGCGCGCGTGCTGGTGCTGGACCGGGGGCTCGCTCCCAACAGTCCCGTCACGCCGGAGCGCGACGTGGACTTCGCCTCGCTGGGCCGCGAGCACGAGGGCGCCCGGGTGCCGGTGGAGTGGATGGAGTCCTCAGAGCCCAGCTACATCCTCTACACGTCCGGCACCACCGGGAAGCCCAAGGGCGTGCAGCGCGACACGGGCGGCTACGCGGTGGCGCTGGCCTCGTCCATGCGCCACATCTACACGGGCCAGCCCGGCGAGGTGATGTTCACCGCCTCCGACATCGGCTGGGTGGTGGGGCACTCGTACATCGTCTATGGCCCGCTGCTGAATGGCATGACGACGGTGCTCTACGAAGGCCTGCCCATCCGGCCGGACGCGGCCGTCTGGTGGCGGCTCATCGAGCAGTACCGGGTGAGCGTGATGTTCACGTCGCCCACGGCCATCCGCATCCTGAAGAAGCAGGACGCGGCGTTCCTGAAGCGCCACGACACGTCCAGCCTGCGCTACCTGTTCCTCGCGGGCGAGCCGCTGGATGCGCCCACGCACGCGTGGATTTCAGACGCGCTGCCGTCCACGCGGGTGCTGGACAACTACTGGCAGACGGAGACGGGCTGGCCCATCCTCGGGCCCGTCCCCGGGGTGGAGCCGCGCAAGCGCAAGCTGGGCTCACCGGGCGCGGCCATCTACGGCTATCGCGTGAAGCTGGTGGACGGGCTGAGCGGCGAAGAGGTGACGGCGGCGGACCAGAAGGGCGTGCTGGTGATTCAACCGCCGCTGCCTCCGGGCTGCCTGTCCACGGTGTGGGGCGACGACGCGCGCTTCGTCTCCACGTACTTCTCGAGCTTCGACACGCCCCTCTACAACACCTTCGACTGGGCCACGCGCGACGCGGACGGGGACTACTTCATCCTGGGCCGCACGGACGACGTCATCAACGTGGCGGGCCACCGCCTGGGCACGCGTGAGATTGAAGAGGCCATCAGCGGCCACCCGGCCATCGCGGAGGTGGCGGTGGTGGGCGTGAAGGACGAGCTCAAGGGCCAGGTGGTGATGGCCTTCGCCGTGCCCAAGGACCCCGCGCGCCTGCAACGCGAGGGGGACCGGGACGCCCTCTCGCGCGAGGTGATGGACACGGTGGGCCGGACGCTGGGCGCCGTGGCCCGCCCCGCGGCGGTGTACGTGGTGGCGAACCTGCCCAAGACGCGCTCCGGGAAGCTGCTCCGCCGCGGCATCCAGGCAGTGGCGGAGGAGCGCGAGCCGGGCGACCTCACCACCATCGAGGATCCTGGCGCGCTGGAGGGCATCCAGGCCGCGCTCAAGGCGCGGCCCCCGAAGGCTTGAGGCGAAAGGAACAGCCCGGCGCGGCCCCCAGGGCCGTGGAGGCCGCGCCGGCATGCAACTACTGCCCGGAGCTCACCGTGAAGGTGGCGCCGGAGAAGGCGCTGTAGCCGCGGATGAGCACGTAGTACGTGCCCGACTGCGCGCCGTTGATGGTGCAGGTCTCGTCGTTGCTGGCGCCCGCGGAGCGGCAGTCGTAGCTGGTGGTCGTGGGCGCGCTGCCGAACTTCACGTAGAGGTCCGCGTCACCCGTGCCGCCCGCCAGCGCGAAGCGCATCGCGGTGGCGCCGGACGGCTTCACGTAGCTCAGGTGGGTGTTGCTGTTGCGGGCGCCGGCCACGTTGGTGAGCGTGGTGACGGTCGTCCACACCGGCGGCGCGGCCACGCCCACGGCGCTCCAGGCCTCGTTGACGGAGGTGACGGCGCTGGCGCCGTACAGGTCCGCGGCCGCCTGCGCGGTGGCGCCGCGCGCGTCGGCGAAGGTGCTGCCCGGCGTCAGGTAGACGGTGTTCGCGCGGTAGAAGATGGCCGCGCCCTTCATGATGCTGGCGTAGGCGTTGGCGTCGAGCGCGGGCACCACGTTGCTCGTCTTGCCGCGCGGGTGCGTGCCGCCGCTGACCATCAGGTGGAACGCCAGGTTCGCGATGCCGGAGTTCCAGTGCACGCCGCCGCTGTCCGACGTGCCGGTGTAGCGCGTGGGGTAGTAGTCGTAGTCCCCCGCGATGGCCGGGTCGTTCATGTAGCGCAAGGCGTCGCCCGGCGTGGCCGGCGTCCAGCACTCCTCGCCAATCTTCCAGGTGTTGGCGGTGACGGTGCCGTCCCGGTACGCCTCGATGGCGGCGCCGAAGACGTCGGACATGGCCTCGTTCAGCGCGCCGGACTCGTTGGCGTAGATGAGCTCCGAGGACGTGTCCGTGACGGCGTGGGTCAGCTCGTGGCCCACCACGTCCAGCACCGTGAGCGCGCTGGACTGCGAGCCGTCACCGTCGCCGTAGACCATCTGCGTCCCGTTCCAGAACGCGTTCACGTAGTTCTTGCTGTAGTGGACGCTGGAGGTGAGCGCGGTGCCCAGCCCGTCGTAGCTGTCCCGGCCGAACACGTTGGCGTAGAAGTCATACGTGAAGCCCGCGTTGTCGTGGGCCTGGTCCAGCACCGCGTCGCCCGAGGCGCCCTGGCCCTCGCCGCGCACCAGCGTCCCGGGCAGCGTGGTGCGGTTCTTCGCCGTATAGGTCTTCCGGTTGCGGCTGGTCTGGAGGTTGTCGAAACCCCAGACGGAGTCACCGGTGCGCGCGTCGATGAAGACGTTCGGCATGGAGGGCAGGCCGTCCACGTCCACCGTCTCCAGCTGCACGCGCCACGTCAGGCGGGTGTCCTTGCTGTCGGCGAGGATCTGCAGGTCCGCGCGGGGCGCGCCCGTGACGACGCCGCCCGTGGCCTCCACCCCGGCCACGGCGCGCTGGATGGCCTCCTGGGCCCGCAGCCGGGGCGTGGTGTCCACCTTGAGGTCGCGCACGAGCTTGTCCGTCACGCCCGCGACCGCGCCGTTCGCGTCCAGGTGGACGATGGCCGCCGCGCCAAAGACAGGCACGCCCTGGAACGTCTGCGTGAGGCGCTCATGCGCCTGGCCGCGCCCGTCCACGTGGAAGCGCCGCGAGGTCAGCTCGCCCGCTCCCTTGAGGAAGCCGGGGCGCTGCGCCTGGAGCTGGCGAAGGCCGTCGCCACGCACGGGCTTCGCGGCCAGCGCGCGGGTCTGCGCTTCCGTCTGGGAAGTGTTTTCAGCGGTGTCGGTGGGACCACAGGCGCTTCCCAGCAGCAGGAAGGACGCGAGCGAGGCGTAGTGACGGATGCGCATGGGGGACTCCGGTTCGCGCGAGGGGCGCTTTCCAGGGGGTGTGC
The DNA here is from genome assembly GCF_003611625.1 of Corallococcus sp. CA054B. Lineage (NCBI taxonomy): Bacteria > Pseudomonadati > Myxococcota > Myxococcia > Myxococcales > Myxococcaceae > Corallococcus > Corallococcus sp. CA054B. The sequence goes on along the minus strand of NZ_RAVY01000151.1, from coordinate 10,175 downwards.
TTTCACCCGGAAAAGAAATTTCCTGGGCAATTCAGGAGACTCGGGGACTCGTGAAACGGCCACGGCCGTGACCTGGAGGGCCTGTTCAACGCACGGGATGTCTGGGTAAGACACGCTCCTTTCGCACGCTGATTCCGGGGCCCGTCCGGACGTCTCGCAGGGGGGAAATGCATGTCATTGTCCGTCAGGGGTCTTGCCGTCCTCGCGGTGCTCGCCTTCGTGGCGCCCGCGTGCAACGACGCATCCGTCGCCGCCGTGGATGTCTTCACCTCGCTCCAGTTGGAGACGCCGGATGAGAACGTGGCCTCCGTCCGGCTCACCGTCTCCGGCCCGGACATGGCGGCGCGGACCGTCACGCTGACGAAGGAGGCGGGCCGCTGGGCCGGGGTCCTGCGCGCGGTGCCCGCGGGGGCGGGGTACACCTTCGTGGGCGCGGCGCTGGATGGCTCGGGCGCGCGGCTCCACGAGGCCACGGTGTCGGACGTGGCGCTGACGGAAGAGGCCGGGTCCGCCGCCGTCTACCTGTTGCTCCAGTCGCCCCAGCCGGCCTCGGACGTGCCCGTGGTCACCTCGCTCGTGGCGTCCCCTGGGGACCTGACCGTGGGCAAGGCCGTGTCGCTGACCGCCACCGTGCGCGGCGCCGCGAACGGGGGCACGCCCGTCGCCGCCTGGACCTCCGCCAACGGCGACTTCTCCGACTCCGGCGCGCTCCAGACCCGCTGGACGAACTCGCGGGTCGCGGATGTGGCGTTGACCCTCACGCTGACGCAAGCGGGGGGGGCCGTCTGGCGTGCTCACCGTGAAGCTGCCCATCCACAACGAGAAGCCCCTGTCGGAGGTCCTCTTCAACATGTGGCCGTACGTGCGCTTCGCGCAGTCCACTCCGGAGGCGAGCGTGGGCGAAGGGGTTGCGCTGGCGGTGACGTCCGTGGACCCGGAGGGCGAAACGCTGACGTATGCCTGGGAGGCCGGCTGCGTGGGCGTGTTCGAGGACATCACGGCGGCCACGACGCGCTTCACGCCCACGGCGCAACCGTCGGTGGGGGACTGCAAGCCCTGCGACCTCACCGTCACGGTCACCGACCCGCATGGCGGCCGGGCGCGGGAGACGGTGTCGACGTGCGTGAAGCCCGGGCCCGGGCTGCTGCCGGTGCTCGCGGAGGGGAACGGTCACTTCCTGGTCATCCGCCCGGGCGGCACCGTCTGGGCGTGGGGCAACAACATCCTGGGACAGCTGGGGACGGGCTCCACCGCCACCTCCGAGTCCATCCCCGCGCAGGTGCCGGGCCTCACCGACATCGTCGCCGTGTCCGCGGGCAACGGGTACTCGCTGGCGCTGCGTTCGGACGGCATGCTCTTCGGCTGGGGCGACAACACCTCCGGCCAGCTGGCGAGCGAAGACCGCGGGACGACTCGCCGCACGCCCGTCGTGGTGGAGGGCCTTCCCCGGATCGCGTCCATCGCCACCATGAACGTCTATTCCCTGGGGCTGGGCGTGGATGGCACGGTCTGGAACTGGGGCAATGGCAGGACCCTCCCTTCTCGGGTGGACGTGCCGCCAGGCATCTCCGCGGTCGCCGCCGAGTACACGCATGGCGTAGCCCTGCATGAGACGGGGACGGTCTTCACCTGGAGCACCAGCCTCAGCGCAGGGGCCACGGCTCCCACGCGCATCGACTCCCTCTCCGACGTCGTCGCCATCGCCTCCGGGATGGGCTCGAGCCTGGCGCTGGGCGCGGATGGAACGGTCTACACCTGGGGAGGGGGTGTCGAGCCGGGCTCCCTCTCGTTGCCCCAACGCGTTCCCGGGCTGTCGCGCGTGGCGGCCATCGGCGGTGGGGGCTCGTTCAATAGCCTGTCCACGGCCCTGCTTGACGATGGGAGCCTCTACACCTGGTTCTTCTATTTCCCGAACCCCCAGCGCGTGGCCTCCCTGCCCGCGATGAACCGCCTGGGCCAGAGCAGCTGTCTTGCCCAGGACGCGGACGGGGCCGTCTTCTCCTGGTGCACCGCGGACGGGGCGGTGCGCCAGGTGCTCCCCGGCTCCCCGTCCAAGCCGTAGCCGGAGCCCTTCAGCCGCGGCGCTTCGGCTCGCGCTTCGCGCCGGGGGCGGCAGGGTCCTTGGGCAGGTGTCTCAAGCCCATCCACCCGAGCGCCGCGACATGGCGGGCCACGTTCTCCGTGGAGAAGGCCTTGCCCTCCGCGGCCCACCAGTGGCCCACCTGCGTCACCATGCCCACCAGCGCGTTGGCGTAGATGGGCGCCACCTTGGGCGGGTAGCCGGCGCGCTCGAACTCGGTGCGAAAGACGTCGCTTACGCGCTGGGCCAGGTCGTCGATGACGCGCGTCAGTCCGCGCCGCGTCGCCGCCGTGGGCGAGTCCCGCGTGAGCACCGCGAAGCCCGCCGGCTCCTCCTTCACGTAGGCCATGAACGCCAGCACCGCGTCCTCGAAGCGCTGGCGGGGCGTGCCCTGCGCGATGCTCGCGGACACGCGCGCCACCAGGTCCTCCAGCTCCCGGTCCACGATGGCCGCGTACAGCCCCTCCTTCGCGCCGAAGTGCTCGTAGACGATGGGTTTGGACACGCCCGCCTGCTGGGCGACCTCTTCAATCGAGGTCGCCTCGTAGCCCTTCGAGGCGAAGACCGACCGGCCGATCTCCATCAGTTGGATCCGGCGTTCCGCACCCGTGAGCCGTTGTTTCTTCTTCAAGTTGACCTCGAACCTACCCGTCGGTAACTTACCGGACCGAAACCTACCATCCCGTAGGGAAGGCGTGGAGTCGCCACCGTCATGAAATGCTTCGTTCCGAAGGGTGTCGAGTCCTCCATGGGGCGCGCGTGAGCGCGGCGATGCCGGGCATGGAGAAGCCGAAGCTTCGGGGGGTGCTGCACCAGTGGGCGGCGGCGTTCGCGGTGGGGGCGGGGGTGGTGCTGGTGGCGATGGCACCCACGCCGCGCACGGCGGTGGCGTCCGCGCTGTACGCGCTGAGCCTGGTGGGGCTGTTCACCATCAGCGCGACGTACCACCGGGTGAACTGGTCGCCGAAGGCCCGCGCGTGGATGCGCCGGGCGGACCACGCGGCCATCTTCCTGCTCATCGCGGGGACGTACACGCCGGTCATCCTGCTGGGGCTGCCTCCCGAGGTGGGCAACCCGCTGATGGCGTGGCTCTACGCGGGGGCGCTCCTGGGCATCCTCCAGTCGCTGTTCTGGGTGGGCGCGCCCAAGTGGGTGACGGCGGCGCTGGCCATCGGGGTGGGGTGGACGATGATGCCGTACTTCGGCGACGTCTTCCGCGCGGTGGGGCCTTCCGCCATCGTGCTCATCATCGCCGGCGGGCTGGCGTACACGCTGGGCGCGCTCGCGTATGCCTTCAAGCGGCCCAACCCCCGGCCCGGCGTCTTCGGCTATCACGAAGTGTTCCACGCGATGACGCTGGTGGGCGCGGGGCTGCACTTCGTGCTGGTGCTGCGCCTGGTGCGCGCGGCGGGGTAGGGCGCCGCTCTCTTCAGCGCCCCGCGACGGCGAGCCCTCGCCCTCACGAAGTACCTCCCCAGTGATCATCCCGAAGCCTTCGTCGACGTGGAACTGCCGGACCCCACGCCCGGTCCCGGAGACCTGCGGGTGCGCGTACGCGCCGTGTCCGTGAACCCGGTGGGCAAGATCGTGCTCAACGGCTTCCCCTGAGCGCTCCCCCTCCCGCACCGGGCAGCCAGCCTTGCTTGGGGCCCGGCCGCACGGCCGGTCGCAGACCAGCGGGACGGTGCACATCTTCGCCCGGGGTGGACCATGAAGAAGACGGTGGCGGACCAGTTCGTGGAGGTCCTCGCGCTCGCGGGGGTGAAGCGCATCTATGGCGTGGTGGGTGACAGCCTGAACGCCCTCACGGACTCGCTGCGCCGCCGGGGTGACATCGAATGGGTGCCCATGCGCAACGAGGAGGCCGCCGCCTTCGCCGCGGGCGCGGAGGCGCACCTCACCGGGCAGCTCGCCGTGTGCGCGGGGAGCTGCGGCCCCGGCAACCTGCACCTCATCAACGGCCTGTATGACTGCCACCGCAGCCGGGCGCCGGTGCTGGCCATCGCCGCGCAGATTCCCTCCGTGGAGCTGGGCACCGGCTACTTCCAGGAGACCCATCCGGAGTCGCTCTTCAAGGAGTGCAGCCACTACTGCGAGCTGGTCTCCGGACCCAACCAGATGCAGCGCACCGCGGAGATCGCCGTCCGCAGCGCGGTGGGCAAGGGCGGCGTGGCCGTGGTGGTGCTCCCCGGCGACATCGCCATGCTGAAGGCGGAGGACGCGCGCGCCCCCACGCCGGAGTCGCTGCGCGCATCGCCGTCCCAGCTGATGCCGTCTTCCGCGCAGGTGGAGCAGCTGGCCGCGCTGCTCAATCGCGGCGGGCGCGTGACGCTGCTGTGCGGCGCGGGCTGCGAGGGCGCGGGCCCGCAGGTGGTGGAGCTGGCGAAGCGCCTCCAGGCGCCCGTCGTCTCCGCGCTCCGGGGCAAGGAGTTCGTGGAGAAGGACAACCCCCACTTCGTGGGGCTCACGGGGCTCATCGGCTACGCGTCCGGATACTGGGCGATGATCGACTGCGACGTGCTCCTGATGCTGGGCACGGACTTCCCCTACCGGCAGTTCTACCCGGACAGCGCCGATACGCGGATCATCCAGGTGGACGTGCGCGCGGAGAACATCGGCAAGCGCACGCGGGTGGACCTGGGCGTGGTGGGCAGCGTGTCCGCCACCGTCCAGGCGCTCCTGCCCCGCATCGAAGCGAAGCGCGACACGAAGCACCTGGAGCGCGCGCTCGTGCACTACCGCAAGACGCGCGAGGAGCTGGATGCGCTGGGGCAGGGCACGGTGGGCAGGAGGCCCATCCACCCGCCTCAGGTGGCCCGCGCGTTCGACCTCCAGGCGTCGGATGACGCCATCTTCACCTGTGACGTGGGCCTGCCCACGGTGTGGGCCGCGCGCTACGCGACCATGCGGGGCGGGCGGCGGCTGGTGGGCTCCTTCAACCACGGCTCCATGGCGAGCGCCCTCGCGCAGGCCATTGGCGCGCAGAAGGCCTTCCCGGACCGGCAGGTCATCGCCTTCTCCGGTGACGGCGGCTTCACGATGTTGATGGGGGACTTCATCGGCCTGGTGCAGCTGGGGCTGCCCATCAAGGTCGTGGTGTTCAACAACAGCTCCCTGGGCTTCGTGGCCATGGAGCAGCAGGTGGGCGGCATGCTCGACGTGGGCACGTCACTCCAGAACCCGAACTTCGCCGCGCTGGCGGAGGCCGTGGGCATCAAGGGCCTGCGCGTGGAGGACCCGGGGCAGGTGGATGAGGCCGTCCAGCTGGCGCTCGCGACGCCCGGGCCCGTGCTGGTGGACGCCGTGGTCAGCAAGGCGGAGCTGGTGATGCCACCGCGCATCACCGCGGCCATGGCCGCGGGCTTCACCCTGTTCGGCATCAAGGCCCTGCTCAACGGCCGCACCAACGAGGTGCTGGAGTTGGCGCGCACCAACCTCTGGCGCTGAAACCCCTGGCATTTCCAGCGGTTGGGCAGGGCCGGAGGAAAATCAGCAGGGCCGCGAATCCATTCGCCCCGTGGCCGCCTCTTATCTCGCGAATGGGGATTTTCCCCGCCGCACGAGGCAGGTTCCATGGGCTCGACTCCGACTCCCGACGCGCTGTTGCTCGCGGCCCACGCCGGTGACCGGGACGCGATGGTGCACCTGCTGCAACTCCGCGAGCTGGCCGAACGCCTGTCGCTGGACCCGGCGGCGGTGAAGAGCCGCCTGCACCGCGCCCGCGTGATGATCCGCGAATACCTGCTGGCCTGAAGCTCAATCCCTCTCACCTCTGGAGTCCTGTCATGGCGAACCCCCTGTCCGTCCTGGGCATCATCCACACGCTCGTGAGCGTGCCTCCTCTCGTCTTCGGCGTCTGGGCCCTCGTGCGGGACGGGCGCATCGACCCGGGGACGCGCGTCGGCAAGGCGTACGTCGCCAGCATGGTGACGTCGGTGGTGACGTCCTTTGGCCTGTCCAGCACGGGCGGCTTCAACCCGGGCCACGCGCTGGGGCTCGTGGCGCTGCTGCTCATGGCGGTGGGCGCGGCGGCGCCGGGCCTGGGCGTGTTCGGCCGCGCCACGGAGTACGTGCGGACCCTCACGTACTCGGCCAGCTTCATGGTGCTGCTGTTGCCGGGCATCAACGAGACGCTGACCCGGCTGCCCGCGGACAAGCCCCTGGCGGACAGCCCGCGGTCCCCCGTGGTGCAGGCGGCCCTGGCGGCGCTGCTGGGCCTGTTCCTCTGCGGCGCCGCGTACCAGGTGCTGCGGCTGCGCGCGCGGAAGTACGACCATGTAGGTGGGCTGTCGCACCGATAGAAACGTGAGGGGCATGTCGATTCGTGGGGGCCTGAATCGACGTGGAGTAGAAGGCCCGCGATTTTCACCTGAACGGAGCACGCCATGGACGCCACCCTCTCCTCCACCCCCGGGGTGGACGCCTCCCCCAAGAAGAAGTCGTTCGCCCGCTTCCTGCCGGCGGTGGCCCGCGTGTTCATGGGGTTGGTGTTCTTCGTCTTCGGGCTGAACGGGTTCCTGGAGTTCATCCCCGTGCCCAAGGACCTGGACCCGGCGGACCCGGCGGTGGCGTTTGGTATGGCGATGAAGGCGACGGGCTTCCTGTTCGCGCTGGTGAAGGGCACGGAGACGGTGGTGGGCCTGTTGCTGCTGGCCAACCGCTTCGTCCCGCTGGCGCTGGCGCTCATCGCCCCGGTCATCGTGAACATCTTCCTGACGCACGCCTTCCTGGCGCCGTCGGGCCTGGGCATGGCGGTGATGCTCCTGGCGGCCGAAATCTTCCTGGCCTGGTCCTACCGGGCGGCGTACCGCCCGATGCTCGCCATGAAGGTCAACCCAGGCTCTTGAGGTCCATGACGAAGCGGTACTTCACGTCGCCCTTCTCCAGCCGCGTGAACGCTTCGTTGATGCCCTGGATGGGAATCCGCTCGATTGAGCCCACCATCGTGCCGCGCCTGAAGCGCGGCACCCTGAAGCTCGTCCTGGAGCCCTGCGCGGCGTGGATGGCCGCGCCCAGGTGTCCCCCGCGTTCCGCGCCTTCCTGGACGTGGCCCGCGAGGTGACGGCCGAACGGCCCTGAAGGTCAGTCGCGCGGCGGGCCGCGGCGGCGGTCCACCACGCCCGTGGTGACGGGCTCCCCCGAGGACTTCGCGCTCCGGGCCCGCAGGCTCATCTCCGCGGTGCTCTGGGCGGGCAGCCCCGCCCAGGTGCGCAGCCGCTCCAGCGCCACGGCCTGGTCCGCTTCCGGCAGGCGCGTGATGCTGGCGCCGTGGTTGCCGCCCGGCTCGTAGAACCGGTACGAGTCATTGCGCGCGCTCACGCTGAACGCGCCCGTGGACCAGGGGTCGTTCTCTCCGTAGACGAGCAGGATGCGCTCGCCGAACGCCTTCACCCAGCCCTCCACGAGCGGCATGGCGAGCGGGTTGAAGGGGTACGGCCTCATGTCGAAGGGCACGAGCGCCCGCGGGTCGTAGCCGCGCGGGTAGCGCTGGACGCCGCGCAGGTGGCCCTCCTCGGAGGCGTAGCTGCCCAGCTGCGTGGCGGCCTGGAATTCATAGGCCGCGTAGTAGTCCAGGCCGCCGTCGCTCATGTACGAGAGGCCGACCACCTGGTCCAGGAAGCCCACCAGCGCCTCCGCGGGCGCGCCCGGCTGGGGAATCGAAGCGCACAGCGACGCGTCGCCGTACTGCCAGAAGGCGAAGGCGACCTCGAGCGTGCTGAACTCCAGCGCCTTGTCCACGCCCAGGAAGTCGTAGGTGCTGCCGTAATTCGCCGCGCCCGTCGCCTGGAAGACGGGCTCCGTCTCCGCGCGCCGCGCCAGCACCTCGCGCTGGAAGTTCCGGATGTCCTCACGGCACTCGGGCGTGCCCAGCTTGCTCAGGAACTTCACGTAGCGCGGGTCCTGCGTGCCGTAGCTGTTGGGGGCCACGTAGGCCACCGTGGCGTCCACGTCGCGCGGGAAGAAGGCCCGGTGGTAGAGCGACGTCATGCCGCCCTTGCTGGCGCCGGTGCTGATCCACTTGCCGGGGAAGAGCGGCTTGAAGGCCTGGACGATGCGGTGGTGGTCCGCCGCCGCCTGCTCGATGCTGAGCAGCCGCCAGTCCGCGGGCTGCGGCCGGGACGGCTCGAAGAAGCGGTGCTCCACCAGCAGCTGGTTGCCCTGCAGGAGGAAGGTGGGCTCCATCTGGAAGGAGGACGTGCTGATGCCATACCCCGTGCTGGCCAGCACCATGGGCGCCTCCGCGCTCCGGTAGCGAAGCGTCATCCGCTGCTGGAAGCGCGTGCCGTTCGGACGCAGGTGGTCCGCGGGCTGGTCATAGGTCAGCACGAAGAGCCGCACGCCCGGCGCGGGCGCCGGCCGCTCCTGCACCACCGTGAGGCCGGGGATGGCCTGGAGCTGAGCCAGGATGTCCGGCGCCGCGTCCTGCGTCAGGGATTGCGCCTGGACCTCCGGCGCGCTCGGGGTGATGGACTCGGGGGGAAGCTCGCTGCCGCCACAGGCCTGGAGCCCCAGTGCCAGCGCGCACGCCAGCACCGCGGGACGACCGAAGAAACGTGACATGGGTAAAGCCCTCCTTGGGCGAAAGACAGAACGAACATGCCGTTCATGTATTTCCAGAAGAAGGACTTCCCAGGTGCCGTGGACGTAAGGTCTGGCTTCATGAACGTCTACGAGATTCGCGGTGCCTTCGGCCTGGACAACCTGGTGCGCGCGGAGCGGCCGGACCCCGTGCCCGGACCCTTCCAGGTGCGCGTGCGCGTGAAGGCCACGAGCCTCAACTCGCGCGACCTGATGATGGTGGAGGGCCGCTACAACCCGCGCCAGAAGCTGCCGCTGGTGCCCAACTCGGACGGCGCGGGCGTGGTGGACGCGGTGGGGCCGGGCGTCACCCGCGTGAAGGTCGGCGACCGGGTGATGACGCTGTTCGCGCAGGGCTGGCAGTCCGGTGAGCCGACCAAGGCCATCACCGCCACCACGCTGGGCGGGCCGCTGGATGGCGCGCTCGCGGACACGATGCTCCTGCACGAGGACGGCGTGGTGCCCACGCCCGCGTACCTGTCCGACGAGGAGGCCGCCACGCTGCCGTGCGCGGCGGTGACGGCGTGGAGCGCGCTCGTCACGCAGGGGGGGCTCAAGGCCGGGGACACGGTGCTGGTCCAGGGCACGGGCGGCGTGTCCATCTTCGCGCTGCAGATTGCCCGGCTGTTCGGCGCGCACGTCATCGTCACGTCCAGCCGCGATGACAAGCTGGAGCGGGCCCTGAAGCTGGGCGCGCACGAGGGCATCAACTACGTCTCCACGCCGGACTGGGAGAAGGCGGCGCGCACGCTCACCGGAGGCGTGGGCGTGGACCACGTGGTGGAGGTGGGCGGCTCGGGGACGTTCGAGAAGTCACTCAAGGCGCTGCGCGTGGGCGGCACCGTGTCCGTCATCGGCGTGCTGTCCGGCGGGGCGGGCACCGTGTCGCTCGTCCCCATCCTGATGCAGAACCTGCGCGTGCAGGGCGTGTTCGTGGGGCACCGTCAGTCCTTCGAGGCGCTGACGCGCGCGTTCACGCTCCAGGACGTCCACCCGGTGGTGGACCGCGTGTTCCCCTTCGCGGAAGCGCGCGCCGCCTTCGAGCACATGAAGCAGGGCGCGCACTTCGGGAAGATCGTCATCAAGGTGAGCTGACCCACGCGAAGTGGAAGTGGGCCTCCACCGTGGCCGTGGAGGTGCTCTTGGGCAGGGGCGGGAAGGGCGCCGCCTTCTTCACCGCGGCGAGCGCGGCGGCGTCCCACGCCTTGGCGCCGGACTCGGTGAGGATGGCGGCGGAGACCAGCTTGCCGTCCTTGTCGAGCACGGCCTGGACGATGGTCTTCTTGCCCAGGGCCGGCGTGCCCTTGGGGCCCGGCTGCTTCCAGGCCTTCGCCACGCGCTGGAAGGCCTGCTGCTGGTAGGTGGGGCTGTCCACCGAGCCCTGGAAGTAGGTCTGGAGCTGCGGACTGCCGCTCGCGGCCAGGGCCCCGGAAGCGAGGGCCAGCGCGAGCACCACCACGGCGGTTTTCGGGATGCGGAGCATGGGCCCAATATAGGGCCCGCTCAGGTCCTCGGC
>NZ_RAVY01000150.1:0-23968 GCF_003611625.1 Corallococcus sp. CA054B | reverse complement strand
GTCCCCGCCCCCACGGAGGTGATGAAGCCGGAGGTTCTGCCCACCGTGCCCCTGGCGCCGGCGCCTCCCCTGCACTCGGAGGCGCCGACCCAGGAGCTGAGGAGGCCCCAGCGCCCTGGCTCCCGGCCACCAGAGCCCGTTCCGCCCGCGAAGCGGTTCCGGTCCGGTGGACCACGGCCACCGTCTGGACAAGCACCGTGGCTCAAGTGGATGGCCGTCTCCGTGGCGGGGAGTCTGCTCGCCGCGGCGGCCTGGTGGTGGAGCTGATCAGCAGCCGCTGCAGCCACCAGAGACATTCTGGTACTGCCATTCCGTGTGCGTGTAGTTGCCGGCGGAGTCAAAGCACACACGGTACTGGGACTGCTGATTGTACTTGCCCAGCTCGTAGTACATGACGGCCACCTGGCCCGACGGGCACACCGGCGGACGCTGCTGAGGCCCATCGTCGAGGGCCGGAGCCGCTTCCGGCGCCAGGCGCGGCTCACAACGCCAGTAGTTCCCACAGGCGGAATTGGGCTGACAGCTCGACACACCGGTGTTCGTCCATCCGGACCACGTGCCACACGAGGCCAGCTCGGCCTCCGACGTCGCCAGCGCCGCCGTCTCCTCGGCCGCGGCCTCCTCGGGCGTCATCGCTCCACCGCACGCCGTCAATGCCAGACCCGTGCACAGCAGCAACGCGATTCCAGGCTTCATGGATGACTCCTTGTCCGAGGGGACGCCGGCATGGCGCCCGGCCTTCCGACAAGGCCGCATGTTAGGCAATCCGGCTTGGACAGACCACTCCACGCCTTCACTGCAATTGCATCAATAACGGTCAAATCCAATGACTGTGAGACTCAACGACTGGCAATCCATTGCTTCACCGCCGCCAGCTCGCGCCGCGTCATGGAGCCGCCCTGGGTGAAGCCTTCCTCGGCCTGCTTCGCCAGCGTCATCGCTCGTGCGTGCTCCGCGGGCTGCCCCCAGAGCGCCTGCGCGAGCGCGAAGTGAGTCATCGCCGCGTCCACCGGGTTCCAGCCCAGCGGCGCCAGCACCCGCTCGGACGTCTCCAGCAGTTCACGCGCGCTGTCGCCCTGCCCCAGCAGGAAGTACGCGAGCCCCAGCGCCGTGCGGCTGTGGATGGTCCGAGCATGGTCCGCGCCCAGCGAGCGCGACTTGGACTCCAGCGCCGCGCGCAACAGCGGCACCGCGTCCTTCGGACGGCCCTGCGCCACCATCAGCCGCCCCACGTCCTCCTCCAGCGTGTCCACCGCGAACTCCTCCGGAGGCAGCACCTTGCGCTGGAGCGCCAGCCCTTCCTGGAAGTGCGCGAGCGCGTCCGCGTCCCGCTCCAGCCGCTCCTCCGCGCCCGCCAGCGCCTTCAGCGAGTCGATGGCCTCTCGGCTCTCCGCGCCGAAGCTCTGACGCATGCCCTCCAGCGCCTGCCGGTGCAGCGCGAGCGCCCGGTCCGGCGCGCCGAGCGACTCCTGCACCAGCGCGATGTCGTGGAGCAGCAGCAATGTCTGGGAATTGAGCGGCCCTAGCGTCTGCTGCCGCAGCGTGTACGCGCGCTGCAACCACTCCAGCGCCTTCGGCAGGTTTCCCGCCTCCTGCTCCGCGAAGCCCAGGTTGGTGAGCGTGCCCGCGAGCAGCGGATGCACCGGCCCCAGCCGCTCCTCGTAGATGGCGAGCGCCTTCTGGTACAGCGCGGTGGCCTCCGCCTGCTTGCCCTGGCGCAGCATCACCATGCCCAGGTTGTTGTAGACCTTCGCGGTGTCCACGTGCGTGGGTCCCAGGGTGCGCTCGCGCAGCGCCAGGGCCCGCGCGTAGTGCCCCGCCGCCGCGTCGAGCGCTTCCTCGTTCAGCGCGAGGATGCCCTCGTGGTTGGCCAGCCGTCCCTCCAGGTCCGGCGCGGAGCCCAGCCGTTCGATGAGCGCGTGCGCCTGGGCGCTCCACAGGTGGGCCTCGGGGAACCACTCGGGGTCCCCACTCAGGCCGAGCACCAGCTCCGTGGCCACCTGGAGCGCCACTTCGTCATGCCGTCCCGCCGTGGCCGCGGCCATGGCCTGGTGCCACGTGGCCCGCGCGTCGCGCGACTGGCTCATGCGGTGGTGGGCCCAGCCCAGGACATGGAGCGCCTCCGCCTCCACCGGCCGGTAGCGCGTCGCGTGCGCCGCCTCCACCGCCGCCCGGGCCACGGGCACCGCCTGCGCGTAGCGGCCCGTGTCGAGCAGCGCCTGTGCGTGCGCCACGTCCTGGCGCACCGCCTCCACGCGGGTGCGCGACGCCTCGTCCTCCGGCGGCGGTACCGCGGCGGAGAGTGCCTCCACGTTCGCGCAGCCGGACACGCCGCGCAGCGAATCCACCGCCTCCGCGCTGCGCTGCACCAGCGCCACGTCCGCGTGCGCCAGCTCCGCGCTCAGCGCATCCACCGCTCGCAGCCGCCGGTCCAGGCACGACATGCGCAGCGCCAGGTGCGCTTCCGGCTGCTCCCCCGTCACGCGCGTGGCCTCGCAGGCCTGACGGTGCATGCGGCTCCACTCCGACGCATAGGCATCCAGCGCGCGCTCCACCCGGTCGAACGCGCTGTCCGCGTCCGGCGCGCCGCTCTTCTCGAAGGCCTCCGCCACCGCCGCCTTCTGCGCAGGGCCCCAGACCCGGGCGAACAGCTTTGGCGCGCCGCTGCACGGCGTGGGGCGCACCCACGCCACGCCCACGCCCAGGAGGAGCCCTGCCACCACCGCGAGGGAACGGCCCGCGAGCTTCCTGCGTCCCGCTTCCGGGTCGTGCTCCAGCGCCGCCAGCAGCGCCTCCATGGACGCGAAGCGCTGCTCCGGCGCCACCGCCAGTCCCCGCGCCAGCACGCGGTGCACCCAGCCCGGGACGGACGGATGCGCGGGCGGCTCCAGCTCCACCCGGGGCACCACCGCGCCCTGGGGTGCCCGCTGCGAGTCCAGCAGCGTGACGGCCATGCGCCGCAGCGTCCCCTCCTCGAAGGGACGCTGGCCGGTGAGCGCCTCGTAGACGGACACGCAATAGCTGAACTGATCTGCTCGCGCGTCCGGGCCCCGCCCCGCGTACTGCTCCGGCGCCATGTACGCGGGCGTCCCCACCAGCGCGCCCGTCGCCGTGAGCCTCGTGTCGAGCGGCCCCTCCAACAGCGCCGCCAGTGGCACCGCGGGCCCTGCCTCCGCACCCACGCCCGCGTCGGACGCGATGCCGAAGTCCGTCACCCAGACGCCGCCGTCCCGGCCCAAGAGCACGTTGTCCGGCTTGAAGTCCCGGTGCACCAGCCCCGCCGCGTGCGCCGCCGCGAGCCCCTGCCCCATGGCCCGGCACACCACCAGCACCTCGCGTTGGGAGTGCGGCCCCTCGCGCAGCCACTGCCGCAGCGTGCCGCCCTCCACGCGCGCCATGGCGATGAACACCCGGCCCTCGTGCGTGCCCACGTCGTGCACCGTGAGCACGTTCGGATGGGACAGGCGCGCCATGGCCTGGGCCTCGCGCACCAGCCGCAGCGCGCGGGCGTCCTCCTCCTCGTCCGGCAGCCGCCGCTCGTGCAGCAGCTTGATGGCGACGGTGCGGCGCAGCTCCGGGTCAAAGGCCTCGAAGACCTCGCCCATGCCGCCCTTGCCCAGCCGCGCCAGCAGCACGTACCGGCCCACGCGCGTCGCATGGAGCGGACGCTCCGGCGCGCTGGAGTCACCCGTCGGGTGGCCCGTGTTCGGCGCCTGGGAACCGGTGTCTTCAGTGGGCCGGGAGGTCTTCATCACTCCCAGCCTACCCTGAACCCGCCTTTCCCCATTATCCGCGCCTGCCTACCTGCTCCGGGTAGTGATTGTGACAATGGCCAATGGCAAACATTGCACATCGGACACGACGCACGCGGACAGGGGCGGTTGGTTATAGCGGCGTCCATGCCCACCCTCCTCCTCAGCGCCAGGGACCTGCGCGGCCTCTACACCGTCGAACTCGGTCTGGAAGCCGTCGAGCGTGCGTTCCTGGCCCATGGCCGCGGCGACGCGCTCATGCCGCCCAAGGTGTACCTGTCCCTGCCGAAGTACGACGGTGACTTCCGCGCCATGCCCGCGTTCCTCGACGGCGCGGCCGGCGTGAAGTGGGTCAACGCCCATCCCCAGAACCCGCGCAAGCACGGCCTGCCCTCGGTGCGCGCCGTGTACGTGCTCAGCGACCCGGACACCGCGTCCCCGCTGGCCATCCTGGACGGCACGCTGCTCACCGCGTGGCGCACCGGCGCCGCTGGCGGCATCGCGTCCAAGTACCTGGCGAAGAAGCAGCCCCGCACGCTGGGGCTCGTGGGCTGCGGCGTGCAGGCGCGCGTCCTCATCGACGCGCACCGCGCCCTCTTCGGGGACCTGGAGCTGCTCATGGCGGACGTGAATGCCCAGGCCGCCCAGGCCCTGCGGAAGGAGAAGGGGGGCCGCGTGGTGAGCCTCCAGGAGGCCTCCGGCGCGGACATCGTCTGCTCCGCCACGCCCGCGCGCGCCCCGGTGGTCCGCCGGGAGTGGGTCCAGGCCGGCGCCCACATCAACGCCATGGGCGCGGATGCCCCCGGCAAGCAGGAGCTGGATCCGCGCCTGCTCGTCGAAGGGCGCGTCTTCATCGACGACGCGGATCAGGCCCACCACTCCGGCGAGGTCAACGTGCCGCTGCACGACGGGCTCATCCAGGCCGAGCGGCTCGCTGGCACCCTGGGAGAGGTCGTCGCCAGCCGCAAGCCCGGCCGCACCGGCTCCGAAATCACCGTCTTCGACTCCACCGGCCTCGCCGTGCAGGACGTCGCCCTGGCCCGTGCGCTCTACGACGTCGCGCTGGCGAAGGGCGTGGGGCAGCGCTTCGACCTGGTCGACGAAGCCTGACGCCCGCATCCCACCCGATGCGTCCTCCGCGCGGGGACGACCCCGGGGGACACACGGGTGCGGTGTCGTGAGGGAAAAAAGAGAGCGCTCGCCGGCACCTTGGAGTTTTACCGGCGAGCGCCCCGGGCCGCGTGCCGACTGGCAGGGCCTCGTAAAGTCGCGGCGGATGTGAAGCGGCCTGACGGCCCACCTCACGCCACCTTCATGTTTCCTGCCATCCGCCCCGCGTCCCGTGTTCCGGGCCCCGCGCTCGGCGTCCGTTTCCTTCAAAAACCCCTGCGTACCGGCGGTGATTCCTCCACCCGCCTGATCCGGCCACACCCAGGGTGGGCACGCTCACTGCTCCCGGCAATACCCGAGGCGCCATTACCACGCCTTGCCCCCCAAACTCCACGAAAATCGAGCTATTCCCATCTATAATCTGCGCACACACGCAGGGCTCCGCGGAAAAACCGCCTCCCCATTTCTACGAACGCGCCCGCCCCCAATTGCTGAGGACGGGCGTCGATTATCCGGATCGGTCTGACATTTCCCGGCCCTGGGGGGCGGGTTTCAGCCTGGGGGCAGTCCTGCCACCTGGCGGTACAGCGCGTCATGCCGGCGCACCATCTTCTCCAGGGACAGCTCGCGGGCGACGAAGCCCCGGGCGGCCTTGCCCATCTTCCGGGCCTCCTGGGGGTTGGCCAGCAGCCGGCGGAAGGCCTGGGCCAGCTGGGCGGGCCGCTCCGGCTCCACCACCAGGCCCCGCTCGCCGTCCGTGATGAGGTCCGGATTGCCGCCCACCCGGGTCACCACCATGGGCAGCCCCGCCGCCATGCCCTCCATCACCGCGTTGGACATGCCCTCCGCCGTGGAGCACAGGACGCCGAAGGTGGCCTGGCCGTAGAGGGCCGGCACGTCCGTGCGGTGCTTGAGGAAGTGCACCCCGTCCGCCACCCCCAGCTCGTGCGCCATCTTCTCCAGCGCCGGCCGGCGAGGCCCGTCTCCCACGAACCACGCGTTCAGCTTCGTCCCCTCATGACGCAGCATGGCAAGGGCGAGCAGCACGTCCTCCTGCCGCTTCACGGGGTGGTTCATGTTGGCCACGTGGATGACCGTGGGCACGCCACCGGTGTCGGGCAGGGTGTCCTTGAGTCCTTCCGCCGCGCGCGCGTCGAAGCGCTGGAGGTCCAGGCCGTTGTGGATGACGGAGATGCGCGATTCGGGCAGCCCCTCTTCGTGGATGAGCAGCTGGCGGATGGCCTCCGCGTTGGCGATGACGTGATCCGCCATGCGCGTCATCTGCGCGTGCAGCAGGCGGCGGGCCTTGCCCTGCCAGTGGGACAGGTCCAACCGCCCGACGATGACCTTCGCGCCCGCGAGCTTCGCGGCCGGCACCGCGAGGATGCTGGAGTAGAAGTCGTGCACGTGCACCAGCTGCACGCGGTTGGACTTGAGCCACCGGGACATCCGGTGGATCTGCATCAGCGTGTTGGGCTGTAGCAGCGACCCCTTGAGGGAGAACACCTCCGGCGCGTGCCCCAGCTTCCAGACCGAGCTCATCAACGGCCCGGCATCCTCCAATACCGACACCTGCAATTGGTAGCTGGAGGGCAGGCCTCGCAGCAGCTCCAGCACCTGCACTTCGGTGCCGCCAATGTGGAACGACCGGGTGAACTGCACCAGGCGGAGGGGCTCCTGCCCCAACCGCGCATCCTCACGCCGCATGCCCAGACCCCTCCCACGTGGCCACCGGCGCGTGATTCATCGCCGGCTGCCTCCCCACCGCCAGGGCGCGCTCCCGTGCCTGCGCGATGCGGTGCGCGCTCGCGGCCAGGCCGAAGAGCACGTAGCAGTGCGCGGACAGGATGTAGCCCGAGAACAAGTCACAGACGAGGTAGCCCGCCACCGCCGCCAGTAAGGCGCGTGCCAGCCATCCCATCTCCGAGTCCGCCGACGCGGCCGCCGCCCCGCCCACGGCTCCCCCCGAGAACACCAGGAAGCACAGGAGGCCAATCCACCCGAGCTCCCCGATGACGTCGAGGAAGATGTTGTGCGCCACATAGGCGCGGTGCGCCTCCGGCGGCGCGTACTCGAACCAGGCGTAGCGGAAGCCGCCCGCGCCCACGCCGAGCAGCGGCTTGTCCAGGCTCATGCGGCTGGCCACCTGCCACGCGTAGACGCGGCCCATGGCGGACGCGTCCTCGTGGAACGACGTCACCGTCTCATTGCGCTGCCAGAAGCTCTTGGGCGCGAACACCGCCAGGCCCGCGACGAACACCGTGCCCAGCACGATGGCCTGCATGCGGCGCTTCTCACGGATGGCCCACATGGCCATCGCCACCGACAGGCCAATGAAGCCGCCGCGCGAGTGCGACAGCACGATGGCCACCACCGCCAGCACCGCGGACACCGCGCACAGCAGGCGGAAGACCCACGGGGTGCTCTTGCGCGCGAGGAACGCCACCGCGAGCGGCACCACCAGCACCATGTTCATGGCCATGTGGTTGGGGTCCGCGTACACGCCGACCCAGCGCGAACGGAAGCCCTCCACCATGTTCTCGCCGACGATGTACCAGTTGATGACGCCAATGGACGTCACGATGGCGCCCAGCACCATGGCGCCGCACACCACCGCCAGCCGCTTGGGCGTGGTGATGACGTTGACGAGCGTCAGGTAGATGGCCGTGAGCTTGAGCAGCTCCACGCCCTGGAAGCGCGTCACCTCCGGGTTCACGCTCCACGCCACCGAGCAGAACGCCAGCGACGAGAACGCCAGCAGCGCGATGCCCCGCGAGCCGTCGAAGAAGAGCGGCTCCGCCTTGCCGATGCGGCGCATCACCATCAGGCCCGCGCCCAACCCTGAAGTCAGCAGCGCGAGCCGCAGCGGCTCCAGCGCGGGGATCCACTCACCCGGCACCGCGTACATCACCGCCGCGAACCCCGCGAGCATGTAGAAAGCCAGTACGTCGCGACGCTGCCCCTCCGCGCCCGGTCCCATGTACGCCACCCCTTCGCTGTCGGTCGCTCGTCCCGTCACACGCGTGCCCCTGGCCCTCGTGGAATTCCGTTTGCGGTCTGCAAACCTGCTGTTTGCAAACAGCTAGCGGGCGAGGGGCAAAGCAGCGCGCGTGCCAGAGGATGGCAACGCGGGAGGCCTGTATCTTCGGGAGGTTGCGAGCTCGCCCGCGACCGCCGGGCCGGGCAAGGCTGAAAAAGCTACGGGACCGGGGCGCTCTCCATCGGTAGCACCGCGGAGGCGATCAGGTCCAAGCGCCCCTCGCGCAGCCACGCCGGGCCCAGCTCCGACAGCAGGCGCGCCAGCGTGACGTTCACCACCCGACGCAGCTCTTCACGCGCCGCTTCCGGCACCGCGGGCGAAAGCGTCGCCACCGCGCGCTCCGCCGCGCTCGCGCGCAGGCGAGGCGCATCCGGGGTGCCTTCGAAGAGGCGCTGTCCCAGCTCCACCGTGCGCCCCAGCGGCACGGGCCGCACGTCCACGCCCTCCTCCAGCACGGCCATGGACACGACCGCCGCCCACAGCCGCTCCACGCCCAGCACGTCCAGCGACACGCCGAAGCGCGCCAGCACGGTGTGCGCCGTTTCCTCGGAGCCGCCCAGGAGCGCACCCAGCGCCGCCACCTGGCCCTCCGCCCGCGCGAGCAGTCCTTCCGAGCCGGCCACCTCCCGCAGCGAACGGAACGGAACGGGCTCCGCGCCCGGGACGCGCAGCGCCCGCCGGGGACGCTTGCGGCGCAGGGCCTCCAGCGCGGCGGCCTCCTCCGGGAGCACCAGCGGCACGTCGTCCAGCTTCATGAAGGGCACCTTGAAGAGGCGGTCCGCGCGGTACTTGAGCTGGAGCGTCAGCGTGAAGCCCACCTGGAAGACGCGGCGCAGGGGCGTGTCGCGCAGCGCCTCCGGCGCCTTCGAGGGGTCGCCGCCCGTCAGGTGCTCCAGGCCCAGCGACAGGTAGTCGCGCACCCATTCGCCCACGCGGCGCACGGCGTCCAGGTCGCCCGGGTCGCCCAGCTCCGCGACGAGCACCGCGTTGGCCACCTCGCGAAGCTCGTCCTCCGCGTTCATCCGCTCCACGTCGGACAGGTCCCGGAAGGCCGCCTCCAGGTAGTCCACGTGGCCGCCCGTGGCGGTGAGCGCGGGCGTCCCGGGCCCGGTGGGGCGCGGCGGCACGTCCACGCGGCTGAAGAGCGCGAGCGCGTCCTCCAGCGTCGGGAAGCCCAGGTCGGACAGGCGCGCGCGGCGGAACTGGAACGCGGTCTCCTCCAGCTCGGAGGGAATCTCCCAGCGCACGGCTTCGAAGAGGCGCACCGCTTCGAAGGGGTTCTCCGCGATGAGATCATTGAGGAGCGCGCGCATGGCGGACATCTCCACGCCCTCCACCTTCAGCTCCACCAGGTAGCGGCCTTCCGGGGTCTCCAGCGTCACGCCCTGCGGGTTGACGTCCGGGTTCTCCTCCAGGTCGTGGACGACGGTGAACTCCTTGAGGAGCGTCTCCACCACCTCCAGGTCCACCGCGTGCACCTTGCGCAGGAAGTCCTCCTGCTCGTCGCCGCGCGCGGCGCGCAGCCAGGTGAGGACGGCGTGCGGGTCCAGCTTGTCCTTCGACCAGCCGCCCAGGTCCACGAAGGTGCGGAACTGCGCGGGCGACGCCAGCTGCACGAGATCCGTCGTGTCCGCCAGCCCCACCTCCTGGATGGTGACGTAGAGGTCCTCCGCGGGCAGCGAGCGCACCAGCGCGGGCGTGTCCTCCGCGTCGTAGAGCGCCGCCACCCGCTGGCGCGGGGACAGGCGCATCAACCGCTGACGCTCCTCGCGAGGCGCGAGGGGCGAAACACCACCGTTCGTCTTGCCGTTCTGGGACACGCCGGGGGTGCTACCACAGCGCGCCCGGGCCCGGCAGCCTCAGACGCGGGTGGCCTTGCCGAAGGTGTCCAGCAGCGTGCCCCAGACCTCCTCCACGCCCAGCTTCTCCGTGGAGGAGAACGGGACGACCGCCTCCCGGGGCAGCTCCAGCTGCTCCGCCAGCTTGTGCAGCCGGGGCTTGCGCTGCGCCTTCGTCAGCCGGTCCACCTTGGTGGCCACGACGAGGATGCGGCGGTTGTGCTCCTGGAGGTAGTCCAGCGTCTGCATGTCCTCCGGCGTGGGCCCCACCTCCGCGTCGATGATGCTCACCACCACCTCCAACCGGTGCCGGTTCTTGAGGTAGGAGGTGATCATCGCCTGCCACTGGGCCTTGTCCGCCTTGCTCGCCTTGGCGAAGCCATAGCCGGGCAGGTCCGCCAGGCGCACCGTGTGGCGCACGCCGTCGCGGTCCAGGTCCACGTCGAAGAAGTTGAGCGTGCGGGTGCGCCCCGGCGTGTTGGACACGCGCACCAGCTTCCGCCGGTTCGTCAGGGCGTTGATCATGGACGACTTGCCGACGTTGGAGCGGCCGACGAAGGCCACCTCCGCGGCGTGGTCCGTGGGCAGCCCCTTGAGCTCCACGGCGGTGGTGACGAAGCGGGAATCGAGGATCTTGATCAAGCGGGGGTCACTTACTTCTTCGCCGTGGCCGGAGCCGGCGTGGAGGGGGCGGCATCCGCCCGGGTCTGCTTGCGGGCGCGTTCGGCGGACCAGTGGTCAATGGCCTTCAGCGCTTCCTTGAAGTCGAACGGGCGCAGGGACGGCGAGGACGCGTCATGGCAAGTGCGGCACTGCTTCTCCGACGGGTCCACCAGGCCCACCAGCCGCGCCAGCTCCGGGTCCTTCATCACGTAGGACGGCGAGTAGTACTGCCCGCCGCCGTGGCACGTCTCACAGGTGACGGCCGCCAACTGCTGCTCCGCCTGGTCCGGAGCGTGGCAGGACAGGCAGCGCGCGTCCTTCTTCTGGCTGTCCGCCAGCGTCTCCGTCGCCCGGGCGTGCTTGGACTTCATCCACGCGTCGTACGCCTCCGGGTGGCAGCCCTTGCAGCTGTCGGGGCCCGTGAAGTCCGCGGCGCCGGCGAGGCCGCCGGAGACGGCGAGCAAGAGGGCGGAAAAGACCCGGAAGGCACGAGAAGACATGCCTTGAGCACGTAGCAGAGGCCCCTGGAGGGGGCAAGGCGTCTCGTTCGTGATTGAATAGCGGGTGGACAGGTGCGTGGCTTGAGGTAACGGACCTTGAGGCGTGCCTGCCTGATCCGCTAGGGAGGAGTCGAGATGCGGACCCCCGTGATTGCCGTCCTGTTCGCCGTTGCCGTCCTTGCCGTCTCCCTGCCTGCTTCCGCCAAGCCGTGGCAGGGCATCGAGCCCGGGTCCTCCAAGAAGGAGGACGTGGTGAAGAAGTTCGGGGAGCCGTCCCGGACCATGAGCCAGGAGGACAAGGAGATCCTGGCCTACTTCGCCAAGGAGGCCATCAAGGGCACCACCCAGGCCCAGTTCAAGGTGGACCCGGCCACCCAGTTGGTGGAGCGCATCGACGTGTTCCCCGGGCCCGTCATCGAGAAGGACACCATCGAGAACAGCTACGGCCCCGCGTGCCCGGCCGGCGCCATGCCCGCCACGCCCTGCTACCTGCGCAAGCTGACGGACGACTTCCGCACCTACTTCCTCTACGTGAAGCTGGGCGTGGCCATCTTCTTCAACGAGGACGGCAAGACGGTGCAGTCCTTCGTCTTCACCACGCCCAAGGCCGCGAAGTAGCCCGTGCACGTCTTCGGCCTGACGGGCGGAATCGCCTCCGGCAAGAGCACCGTGAGCCGGATGCTGCGGGAGCTGGGCGCGCGCGTGCTGGACGCGGACGTGCTCGCCCGGGAGGTGGTGGAGCCCGGCACGCCCGGCCTGAAGCGCATCGACGAGCGCTTCCCCGGCGTGGTGGGCCCCGACGGCCGCCTGGACCGGGTGAAGCTGGGCGCGCACATCTTCGCGAACGCCGAGGAGCGGGCCGCCCTCAACGCCATCGTGCACCCGGAGGTGCGCGCCCTCTTCCTCCAGAAGCTCCAGGCGCTGGAGGCCGAAGGGGTCACCCACGCCGTCTACGACGTGCCCCTGCTCATTGAAACGGGGCTGCACACGGCGATGGAGGGCGTGGCCGTGGTGTGGGTGCCCCGGGAGGTGCAGAAGGCGCGGCTGATGACGCGCGACGGGCTCCTGGCGGACCAGGCGGAGGCGCGGCTTGCCGCGCAGATGCCGCTGGACGACAAGCGCGCGCACGCGACGTGGGTCATCGACAACAGCGGGACGCCGGAGGCCACCCGTCCCCAGGTGGAGGCGGTGTGGCGGGCGATGCTCGCGCAAGGCTGACGGGCGGTTATGCTGCGCCGCGCATGAGCGAGACGTCGAAGACGCGGCAGGCCCCTGGCACCTACTTCATCACCGGCTATCCGGGCTTCATCGGCAAGCGGCTGGTGGAGCACATCGCGCGGGAGGACCCGAAGGGGCACATCTACGCGCTCGTCCAGCCCAAGGCCTTCAAGGAGGCGCAGGCGCTCGCGGCGAAGGTGAAGGGCGCGCGCGTGGAGCTGCTCACCGGTGACGCGGTGGACATGCACCTGGGCCTGTCCGGCGAGGAGTACCAGCGCCTGTGCGAGCGGGTGACGGACATCTTCCACCTGGCGGCCGTCTCGCAGCTGGGCGTGCCCAAGGAGACCGCGTGGCGGGTGAACGTGGACGGCACGCGCAACCTGCTGGAGCTGGCGCGCGACTGCGAGAACCTCGCCCGCTTCAACTACTTCTCCACCTGCTACGTGTCCGGCGACCGCGTGGGCGTCATCGCCGAGGACGAGCTGGACCGGGGCCAGTCCTTCCGCAACGCCTACGAGGAGACGAAGTTCCAGGCGGAGCGGCTGGTGCAGCGCGCCTCCGCCACCCTCCCCGTCACCATCTTCCGTCCGTCCAGCGTGGTGGGCGACTCGCGCACGGGCGAGATCGATCGCTTCGAGGGCCCCTACTACCTGGGCATCCTGCTCGTTACGTCTCCGCTGGTGGTGCCGCTGCCCCTGCCGGGCAACGGCGTGGCGCCGCTCAATGTCGTCCCGGTGGACTTCGTGGTGGAGGCGGTGTGGCGGCTGTCGCATGACGCGAGAGCGAAGGGGCGCACCTTCCACCTGGTGGACCCCAACCCCATGAGCGCGCGGCGCGTGTACGAACTCATCGCGGAGAAGTCCCACAAGCGGCTGCCGCGCTTCAACCTGTCCGCGCGCGCCGCGGACGTGATGCTGCGGCTGCCCGTGCTGGAGAAGCTGGCCCGGCCCCAGCGCGCCGCCATCAGCTACGTGAACCACCTGGCCATCTACAACTGCCACAACACGCTGGAGCTGCTCGACGGCACCGGCGTGAGGTGCCCGCCGCTGTCCTCGTACCTGGATCAGCTCGTCGCCTACGTGCGGGAACAGTACAAGCAGCGCAAGGAGGGCGCGGAGATCGACGACCCGCTGGACCACGGTCCGCTGCCCTCGTCGGATGAAGGCGCGCCGGCACCGCGCTCGCGCCGCTGAGCAGGGTTTGAGCCCGCAGGCAAGGTGCGGCGCGGCACTTGTGACACGCTCGCGCCCGCCCGGCTGCTACGGCTTATTCCAGACTGCCAATTGTTACTGGGTTGCTAACGCAAGGTTACGCAGGCCCCCCTCTTTTCAACGAAACAGTGTCCTGGTTAGCATGCGCTCCCACTGAATCTGGCGCGGTGAACACAGCCGCGGCCGGAAGAGTGGGTTGGAGAGCAGCGCTTGCCGGTGACCGTTGACAGTCGATTCGGATGGGCCGCCCCGGGTTCGGGTGTGGCGCCCCGGCTGTCCGGCCTGCCGCAGCGCTTCGCACCCGCCCTGCCCGCCTCGCGCGTGGCGCCTTTCCTCGCTGAGTTCCGCGCTCACGTCGCCAATGCGACCTGGGGCGTTGGGCTGCGTTTCCTATCGGGCTGTTGTCCACCCACGGCCCGCCACCCCTAGGGAGCGGCCCGCCTCCCTCGGCGGACCTCTCCTCATGCAGTCGTCGTCTCTCGCAGTCCCCTCGTCCGGCAGTACATCACCCCCAAGAAGGAAGGCGCATGCGTCTCAGGGAAAAGCTGTTGACCAGCCTGCTGCTGGTGCCCATCGCGGGTACCAGTGCGTGGGCCAAGGAGCGGTCGAACTACGACGCGTTCCTGGAGCAGCGGGACTCCCGCTCTCTCGCCGTGGATGCGGACACGGCGGTGTCCCGCGGGCTTCGCATCGAGCAGACCGAGCACCGGCTCGGCGTGCCTACGTTCGCCTGGGCGACGCAGGATGGTGCGCAGTCCAAGTCCGTCATCCGCAACGGCATGACGGCGGAGAGCGCGGCGCGCGCCCACCTGCAGTCCGTGGCGGACAGCTACCGCCTGACGCGTGACGACGTCTCGGGCGCCAACCTGCGCTCGATGCACAACACCGGCAAGGGCGCGATCATCGCGACCTTCAACCAGTCGGTGGGTGGCATCCCCGTCTTCCGCAACGAGATCAAGGTCGTCATGGGCCAGGACCTGCGCCTGGTGGCCGTGAGCGGCTACCTGGCCCCGTCCGAGCTGGCGTTCACCGCGCGCAACAAGGCGCGCGCCGGCTTCAACCTGGGCGCCGCGGACGCGGTGTCCAACGCGTTCAAGGACCTGACGGGCTCCGGCACGCAGGCCACCTCGTTCGTCAACACGGGCACGAAGGGTGACTTCACCTTCTTCGAGCTGGCCCCCTCCACGAAGTCCGCGCTCCAGCAGGACCTGGCCACCCCGGCCCGCGCCCGGCAGGTGTACTTCATGCTGGCCGGCAACCTGGAGCCGGCCTGGTACGTGGAAGTGAACGCCGGCCCCAAGGCCGCGCGCTCCAGCCAGTACTTCGGCTACGTGGTCTCCGCGGCCACCGGCAAGGTCCTCTTCCGCAACGACCTGACCGCGGACGCGGGCACGGCCTTCACGTACAAGGTCTGGGCGGACACGACGGCCCCGTTCATCCCGGAGGACGGTCCCCAGGGCAACGACGCGACCCCGCACCCCACGGGCACCCAGAACGGCTACCAGGCCCCGCTGAACCGCCCGGCCAGCGACATCACCCTGGCCAACGTCCCGTACAGCAAGAACGACCCCTGGCTGCCGGCCAACGCCACGCAGACCACGGGTAACAACGTGGACGCGTACGCGGACCTGAACGCGCCGGACGGCTTCCAGCCCGGCACCCGCGACACCCGCGCGGAGACGACGAGCGACAACACCTTCTCGTACGTCTACGACACGACCAAGGCCCCGGGCTCCAGCACCGAGCAGATCAAGGCCTCGGTGGTGAACCTGTTCTACGTGAACAACTTCCTGCACGACTGGTTCTACGACGCGGGCTTCGACGAGGCCTCGGCCAACGCCCAGTCGTTCAACTTCGGCCGTGGCGGCGTGGAGGGCGACCCCCTCCAGGCCCAGGCGCAGGACTACGGCGGCCGCAACAACGCGAACATGAGCACGCCGGCGGACGGTGCGTCGCCGCGCATGCAGATGTACGTGTTCGACGGCACGCCCGAGCTGTCCGTGACGGCGCCCGCGGGCCTGGCCGGCGTCTACGAGGCCGGCTCCGCCAGCTACGGCAAGCAGGCGTACGAAGTGACGGGGGAGATCAAGCTCCCGGAGACCAACAAGGACGGCTGCGCCGCGTTCGACCCGGGCTACTTCACCGGGAAGATCGCGCTCATCGACCGCGGGACGTGCAACTTCGTCGTCAAGTCGCTCAACGCGCAGAACGCGGGCGCCATCGCCACGGTCATCGCGAACAACGCCGCCGGCAGCACCATCACCATGGGCGGCAACGGCACGGACGACGCCAAGATCACCACGCCGTCCCTGATGATCACCCTGGACGCGGCCAACGCGTGGAAGGCGGCGGCGGCGACCGAGCCGGTCACCGTGCAGTTCCTGCGCACGCCGGACCAGGACCGCGACGGTACGCTCGACAACGGCATCATCGCGCACGAGTGGGGTCACTACATCAGCAACCGCCTCATCGGTAACGCCGCGGGCCTGAGCAACAACCAGGGCCGCTCGATGGGCGAGGGCTGGGGCGACTTCCACGCCATGCTGATGCAGGTGCGCGAGTCCGACCGCAACAAGCCGGGCAACGGCAACTGGCAGGGCGTCTACAGCACCGCCGGTTACGTCTCGAGCGGTGGCAAGAACCAGGGCTACTACTTCGGCATCCGTCGCCTGCCCTACTCGACGGACATGAGCAAGAACGGCTACACGTTCAGGCACATCCAGAACTTCAACGCCCTGCCCACGGATGCGGGCACGCGCGCGGACATCAACAGCGAGGTCCACAACAGCGGTGAGGTGTGGGCCACGGCGCTGTGGGAGTGCTACGCGAGCCTGCTGAACGCGCACCCGTTCGCGGAAGCGCAGAACCGGATGAAGAACTACCTGGTCGCGTCCTACAAGGCGACGCCGAACGCGCCGACCTTCACGGAAGCGCGTGACGCGGTGCTGGCCGTCGCGCTCGCGAACGATCCGGCGGACTACCAGCGCTTCGTGTCGGCCTTCGCCAAGCGCGGCCTGGGCTTCGGCGCCAAGTCGCCGGACCGCGACGCGTTCGACCACATCGGCGTGACGGAGAGCTTCGCCACGGGTGGCAACCTGGAGGTCACCAGCATCACGCTGTCCGACAGCGCGGGCGGCTGCGACCAGGACGGCATCCTGGACATCGGTGAGCAGGGTGAGCTGAAGATCACCGTGCGCAACGTGGGCGGCAACGGGCTGAGCTCCTTCACCGGCACCGTCAGCAGCACCAGCACCACGGCGACGCTGGCGTTCCCGAGCGGCGCCGCGATCAACGTCCCGGCCCTGTCGCGCGGTGCCTCGGCCACGGTCACCGTGCCCGTCACCGTCACCGGCGTCTCCGGCTCGCCCGCGCGCGCCGGCATCCGGGTGGCCTTCGACTCCAACGAGATCCCGGCGGCGGCGAAGACGGTGACGTTCGACCCGCGCGTCAACTACGACAACGTCTCCACGATCAGCAACACGGAGACGTTCGAGTCCGGCCTGACCGGGTGGACGGTGTCGCAGAACCTGTCGTCCTCGGGCGACTGGACGCTGTCCGGCTCGCCGGTCAACCGCTACGCGCACGGCGCGGATCCGGGCACGATCGCCGAGACCACCATCACCAGCCCCTGGCTGTCGGTGGATGACGCGGCCGACTTCGTGATGAGCTACAACTACCGTCACTCCTTCGAGTTCGACTCCAACGCCTCCTACGACGGCGCGGTGCTCGAGCTCACGGTCGACGGCATCGACTGGATCGACCCCTGGGATCTGTACCCGGTGGTGGACGCGGATCCGGGCTACGTGGACTACATCGCCGCGGGCGGTGGCAACCCCCTGGAGGATCGCCCCGCGATGGCGCAGGTGAGCGCGGGCTTCCCGGCGTTCACGGCCGCGAGCATCAACTTCGGGACCTTCTTCCCCGACCTGGGCCTCAAGAACGTCCGCTTCCGCTTCCGCATCGGCGGTGACGTGGCGGTCGGCGGGTACGGCCTGGACCTGGACAACGTGAAGTTCGACGGCGCCACGCCGGTGTTCGCGGGCCAGCCGGATCAGCCGGCCTCCGCGGGCGCTTGCAACGTGCCCCCGGTCGCCAACGCCGGTCAGTCGCGCGTGGGCACGGCGGCGGTCGCGGAGGGCACGCTCGTCAACGGCGTCCTCAACCGCGCCACCATCACCCTGAACGGCACGGGCAGCTTCGACCCGGATGCCGCCGCGGGTGACACGCTCACCTACAACTGGATTCAGGTCGGTGGCGCCACGCCGGTCACGCTGACCGGTGCGGACACCGCGGCGCCGAGCTTCGTGGCGGACGTGGACTACTCCGACATCCTCTCCTTCCAGCTCGTCGTCACCGACGCGGCTGGCAAGGCGAGCGCCCCGAAGACGGTGGACATCCAGGTCCTCAACGTGAACCAGCCCCCGGTGGCCGCGGCCACCGCGCCGGCGACGGTGAACGAGCGTGACACCACGCCCGTGACCCTGGACGCCTCCGGCTCCACGGACGCGGACGTGATTCACGCGAACACGCTGACGTACTCCTGGGTCCAGACGAGCCCCGCTTCGCCCAAGCCGACGCTGACCAACGCCACCCGCGCGAAGGCCACGTTCCTGGCTCCGGAAGTGACGGCGGACACGCAGCTGAACTTCACGGTCACCGTGACGGACAGCAGCGGCGCGAAGTCCACCAAGGCCGTCGCCGTGACGGTGAAGAACGTGGACCGCGCTCCGGTGGCCAACGCCGGCGCGGACTTCGCGGTCGACACCCGCACCCAGGCGGCCCTCAGCGGCAGCGGTACGGACGCGGATGGCGACGCCGTGACGCTGAGCTGGGAGCAGTCCTCCGGCCCGGCGGTGGTGCTGACGGGCGCGAACACGGCCACGCCGACGTTCGTGTCCCCGGACGTGCCCTTCAACACCGACTTGGTCTTCACGCTGACCGCCACGGCCAACGGCCAGTCCTCCACCGACACCGTCACCGTGACGGTGAAGGGCGTGGACCGCGCTCCTACGGCCAACGCCGGCGCGGACATCGCGGCGGATGAGCGCACGGCGGTGACGCTGACGGGCACTGGCTCCGACGAGGATGGCGACACCCTCAGCTACCAGTGGGAGCAGATCGGTGGCACCGAGGTGCAGCTGACGGGTGCCACGACGGCCACGCTGGCCTTCACGGCGCCGGAAGTCACGGCCACCACGACGCTCGTCTTCAAGTTCACGGTGACGGCGAACGGCAAGTCCGCCACGGACACGGTCAACGTCACGGTGAACAACGTGGACCGCGCTCCGGTGGCCAACGCCGGCGCGGACTTCGAGGCGAGCGCGCGCGCCACGGCGACGCTCCAGGGCTCCGGCACGGATCCGGACGGCGACGCGGTGTCGTACGTCTGGGAGCAGACGGATGGCGAGGCGGTGACGCTGACCAACGCCAACTCGGCCTCCGCGACCTTCACGGCGCCGGACGTGTCGTCCCTCACCGAGCTGACCTTCAAGCTCACGGTGACGGCGAACGGCAAGTCCGCGTCCGACCTGGTCAACGTGACGGTGCGCAAGTCCAACCGCCACCCGGTGGGCGAGGCTCCGGCCACCATCGACGTGGATGAGGGCAGCAACGTGGAGCTGGACGCTTCCGGCATCACGGATCCGGACGGTGACCAGCTCACCTACGTCTGGGCCCAGGTCGGTGGTCCGGCGGTGACGCTCGACAACAAGGACACGGCGAAGGTGAAGTTCACCGCGCCGCAGGTCCAGGCCGACACGGCGCTGGCCTTCAGCCTCACCGTGACGGACGCGGACGGTGCCACCTCCGGCCCGTTCGTCTACACGGTCAACGTGAAGCAGGTGAACCAGGCGCCGGTCGCCAAGGTCCGGGTCATCTCGGGCGTGCGCGGCGGTGAGCTGGTGAAGATCGACGCCGCGACGTCCACGGATCCGGACAACGAGGCGCTGACCTACACCTGGGCGCAGACGGGCGGCCCCTCCGTGACGCTGACCGGCGCCAACTCCGCCGAGGCCAGCTTCACCCCGCCGGCGAAGAAGACGCTGGAGACCTACACCTTCACCGTGACGGTGAAGGACGCGGCCGGTGCCACCAGCACCGCCGAGATCAAGGTCTCCGTGCCGAAGTCCGACGACGACGGCGGCGGCTGCTCCTCCACGGGCGGCTCCGCTGGCAGCATGGCGCCGCTGATGGCGCTGTTCGCGGCGATGGCGCTCGCGCGCCGTCGCAAGGCGTAAGCCGGCGCTTCGTCCTGAAGCCCTGAAGTAACGAGGGGCGGTCCTCACGCGAGTGGGGGCCGCCCCTTCTTCATTTCCGCCAGGCGTCCGCGGGGCGCGGGGGATGCGGTAGGCTGCCGCGCCTCATGGCACGCACGTTCCAGGTGGGAGACACCTTCACGCACGTCCGCCAGTGCGACCGGCTGCGGCCGGTGTATTACGCGGGCGCTTCCGGGGACTACAACCCCATCCACATCGACCCGGAGGTGGGCCGGCAGGCCGGCTTCAACGGCGTCATCCTCCAGGGGCTCTGCACGCTGGGCTGGGCGGTGGAGGCCGTGGCCGTCTTCGTGGGAGACCCGGGCCGGGTGCGCCGGGTGAAGGTGCGCTTCTCCCGGCCGGTGCTGCCGGAGGACACCGTCACCTTCCAGGGCCGCGTCACCGCCATCGCGGACGGCCGGCTCACCACGGAAGTCACCGCCACCAACCAGCGCGGCGAGCCCGTCCTCCGGGGCGCCGTCGTCGAAACCTCGCTCGGATAGCCATGGCCCTGGACCCCAAGTTCGTCGGCCGTGAGTACGGCCCCTTCACCTATGAGATTGGCCGGGAGAAGCTGCGCGAGTTCTCCCTCATCCTCGGCGGCTCCGTGCCCTCCGCGGGCACCTTCGGCGAGCCTCCGGAGCACGTGAGCCCCCTGCTCTACTCGCAGGAGGCGGCCCAGGCGGGCCCCTACGGCGACGTCATCGCCTTCCCCAGCTTCGCGGTGGTGTTCGCCATCCGCCCCTTCAGCGCCGCCATCGCGGATCCGGAGCTGGGCGTGGACCGCGTGCGGCTGGTGCACGGGGAGCAGGAGCTGGAGTTCCTGGGCGTGATGCGCCCCGGGGACGTGCTCACCACCACGGGCTCCATCACGGAGCTGTACCGCAAGGCCGGGATGGACTTCCTCGTCGTCACCACGGAGACGCGCAACGCGAAGGGCGAGCCCGTGGTGCGCGGCGTATGGACGGCCGTCATCCGCCCCGCGTGACTTGAAGCCGCGCCCACCTACTCGCCGGGGGCGATGATGCCCTCGTCGAGCAGCTGCGCGAGGATGCGCGCGGTGTCCAGGCGCGACATGCCGGACAGCGCGAAGAGGTCGTCGAAGCTCACCGCGCCGTCAATCTGCGCCAGCACGAAGCCCGCGCGGTGGTCCAGGTTGAGCCAGATGATGTCATCCGGCTGCAACCGCACGCGCGGCATGCGGTGCAAATCCCCCAGCCGCGCCTCCAGCATGGACACCAGGATGCGCTCGCTGCGGTCGCGCAGCGCCTCCACGCGCGGGTTCTCCGGCGCCAGGGACTGGGCCCGGCGCAGGAGCTCCACCGCGCCGGAGTGGTCATCCAGCGCCAGCAGGTCCTCCGCGCCGCGCAGCAGGCTCTCCACCTCCGAGCCCTCCGGCAGCCCGCCCCCGGGCGTGAAGGTGTCCGGCAGCCCGAACTCCTGCGTGCGGTGCGCCTCCGCGATGAGGTCCAACGCGTCGCCGCGCACGCCCGTGCCCTCGGGCAGGCTCACGGACTCACGCAAGGGGACCTCCACCGGACCGGGCTCGGAGGGGCCGGCCCAGGCGCCCCAGTCCGCGTCCTGCTCCGGGCCCGCCAGGTTCCAGCCGGTGTCCCCGCCGAGCTCCGCCGGGCCGTCCCGCCCCAGCAGCCTGCGCGCGCGCGCGTTGTCCGGGTCCAGCTCCAGGGCCCGGGCGAACAGCTTCTCCGCGCCCGCCATGTCGCCACTCAGTCGCAGCAGCAACCCGGCTTCGACCAGCGCCTTGGCCCGGATGGCGTTCATGGGCTACCTCCCCGGCGTTCCGCGCGGGCCCGCCGAGCGCAAGAGCGGCAGGCTCTGGGCCAGGGCCTCGCAGGCCCGGGTGAGCGTGCCCACGTCGTCCGTGCCGCGCGCCTGACGCGCGGAATCCAGGGCGGCCTCCGCGCGGGCGACGACGTCCGGCGGCAGGCCTCCGGCCCCGGGCATGAGCCGCACGCGGGAGAGCGCGTCCACCAGGTCGCGGGCCAGGATGTCCAGCTCCACGCGCTTGGCCTTCAGCTCCTCCGTGTTGCGCGCCGCCACCAGCCAGTCGCGCTGCTCCTCCATGATGCGGCGCAGCTCGTCCTCCGTCAGGCCGCTGGACGCGGTGACGGTGATGGACTGGCGCAGGCCCGTGTCGCGGTCGCGCGCGGACACGGACACGATGCCCTCCGCGTTGATGTCGAACGTCACTTCAATCTCCACCTGCCCGCGCGGCGCCTCGCGCAGGCCGGTGAGGAGGAACTCGCCCAAGAGCTCGTTGTGGTGCGCGAGCTCGTGCTCGCCCTGGAGCACCATGATCTTCACCGTGCGCTGGAAGTCCTTGGAGGTGGCGAACACCTCCGTGGCGGACGTGGGCACGGTGGTGTTGCGCGGAATCAGCCGCCGCACGTAGCCGCCTGCGATGGCCACGCCCATGCTCTGCGGCGTGACGTCCAGCAGCAGCAGTTCGCTCTGCTGGCCCACCAGCGCGTGCGCCTGGATGGCGGCGCCCAGGGCCACGACCTCCTCCGCGTGCACGCCCTTGCAGGGCTCGCGGCGGAAGTACTGGCGCACCTGCTCCACGATGCGGGGCATGCGCGACATGCCCCCCACGAGGATGACCTCCTTCAGGTCCGAGGGGCGCACCTTCGCCTCGCCCAGCACCTCCGAGGTGATGCCCACCAGGCGCTCGCCCAGGTCCGCCGTGAGCTCCTCCAGCTTCTCGCGGGTGAGCGTGGACTGCAGGTGCAGCGCGGCGCCTCCGCCCGGCGGCGTGCAGATGAAGGGCAGGTGCACCTGCGTCTCCTTCACCGACGACAGCTCCACCTTCGCCTTCTCCGCGGCGTCCTTCAGCCGCTGCAGCGCCATGCGGTCCTTGCGCAGGTCGATGCCGTGCTCCTTGGCGAAGCCGAACACCATCCACTCGATGATGCGGTGGTCCCAGTCCTCGCCGCCGAGGAAGGTGTCACCGCCGGTGGCCACCACGTCGAAGATGCCGTTGTTGATCTCCAGCACCGACACGTCGAAGGTGCCGCCGCCCAGGTCCAGCACGGCGATCTTCCCATTCACCGTGCGGCCGAAGCCGTAGGCCAGCGCCGCCGCGGTGGGCTCGTTGATGATGCGCAGGACGTCCAGCCCCGCGATGCGGCCCGCGTCCTTGGTGGCCTGGCGCTGCCCGTCGTTGAAGTAGGCCGGCACGGTGATGACGGCCTGGGTGACGGGCCGGCCGAAGTGCGCCTCCGCGTCCGCCTTCAGCTCCGCGAGGATCATGGCGCTGACCTCCGGCACGGCGAGGTCGCGGCCCGACAGCCGGATGCGCACGTCGTCGTGCGCGCCGCACACCACCTGGTACGTGAGCGCGCGCAGCGCGTCCTGCACCGGGTGCGAGGAGAACTTGCGGCCGATGAGGCGCTTGGCCGCGGACACCGTCTCCTGCGGGTTGGTGATGGCCTGGCGCTTGGCGATGCTGCCCACCAGCCGCTTGCCGTTCTTCGACACCGCCACCACGGACGGCGTGAGGGGCTGGCCGGTGCGGTTCTTGATGATGACGGGCTGACCGTCCTGCACCGTGGCGACGAGGCTGTTCGTCGTCCCCAGGTCGATGCCAATCAGCGGTTCGGGCTCAGCAGCCATGGGGAAGCCTGCACCTCATCACGTGAACGTCCAGCGCAGCTTCTTGAGGCCGGCGCGAGCGTCGGCGTTGTCGGGATCCAGACGCGCGACCTCCTCGAAGTGGTGCTTGGCCTGCTTCTTCTGCCCCGCCACCAGGAGCACCTGGGCCAGGAGCAGCTGGTAGTCCGCGCGCCCCGGCTTCAGCTCCACCGCGCGCTGCGCGAGCTTCAGCACCTCCTGCGCGTCCTGCGCCAGCTCCCGCCCCACGCGCGCCGCCTGGAAGGCCGCCTCCGGGTTGTCCCCGTTGAGCGACACGGCCAGCTTGTACGCGGCCTGCGCCCCGGCGAAGTCGCCGCGCATCTCCATCTCCTGGCCGCGCTCCACCTCCGCCTGCGCGCGCGTCAGGTCGTGCTTGCGGCGCGCCTCCACCAGCAGCTGCGCGACCTCGCGGTTCTTCGGGTCCAGGCCCAACACGTGGTTGAACTCCTGGTACGCCCGCTCGAAGTCCCCGCGCGCGGTGGCCGCCCTGCCCCGGGCGATGAGCTCCGTGAGCTTGTGGCTGCGCGCCATGTACGGGTGGCGCGCGAGGCGGGCCTGGCGCTCGGCGCGGCGGGCCTCGGACTCCGTGTCCTCCGGGGGCGGCGCGGCGGGAGGCGGCACGGTGGCGAACACCCCCGACGGCGGGCGAGCGCCCGAAGAGGCCGGGGGTGACACCGCCGCGAAGCCGCCGCCAGACACCGTCCGGGGGGGCACGGCGGCCGGAGGAGGCG
>NZ_RAVY01000014.1:0-78037 GCF_003611625.1 Corallococcus sp. CA054B | reverse complement strand
CTGGGCGTCCGGGGCACCCATGGGACCCGGGGACGATGGCGCGGTGCGGTGTCCCGCCCGTCTCAAGGACTGGCAGCGCCGCCCCGGGGCGTGACGTCCTCACTGCCCGCGCGGATGAGCGCGCCACCCGAGAGCAGCAGTGCCAGGCCGAAGAGGAGGAAGCCCACGTCCCAGGCGGTCTGAGACGGGCCGGTGCGCACGTGGTGGACGCCGAGGAGCTGGTGGTCGATGAGTCCTTCGACGACGTTGAAGAGGCCCCAGCCTCCCAGCAGGCACCCAGCGAAGGTGCGCGAGGACCACGGCACGTCCGTGCGGAGGCCCGCGCGCCAGAGCAGCACCAGGCCGCTGAAGGTCATGAGCCAGGTGAAGGCGTGGAAGAGGCCATCCCAGAACATGTTCACCTTGGCGTTCACCAGCGTGTCCGGCGGCAGGTGGCTGGAGAGCATGTTGTGCCATTGCAGGAGCTGGTGCAGGAGGATGCCGTCGACGAAGCCGCCCAGGCCCACGCCCAGCATCACGCCCGCGGAGAGCAGTGGCCCCCGGTTCATCGCTCACGCTCCAGGAAGTGCAGCGGCACCACGACGCACAGGACCACGGCGAAGGGCAGCAGGGCGATGGCCAGCCGGCCCCAGAAATGTTCGTCGAAGATGCCCGCCTCCACCGCCGGCCGGCAGGTCTCACAGGCGAACGCCGTGCTGTTCACAAACAGCGCGCCGGTGAAGGTGAGCGCGTTGAACCGTCGCATGCGATGCTCCGAGGGACGTATGACTCCCACCGCGTTTCGTCCTGCGTACACAGTCCAGACCGCGCACACCGTGCTCCGCTGCTGGTCTCCGTCCGATGCGCCGCTGGCACTGCGCGCCATCGAAGCCAACCTCGAACACCTGCGTCCATGGATGGAGTGGGCCAAGCGCTATCCAATGAACGTCACGCAGCAGGCCGGGCAGCTTCGCCGGATGCGCGGGCTGTTCGACCTGGGACAGGACTTCGCCTACGGCGTGTTCAGCCGCGACGGCTCCGAGGTCCTCGGCGGCACGGGCCTGCATCCCCGGGTGGGCGAGGGGGCCCTGGAGATTGGCTACTGGATTTCGGCGGGTCACACGGGCCGGGGGCTGGCGACCGAGATTGCCGGGGCGCTCACCCGCGTGGCCTTCGAAGTGGAGGGCGTGCGCCGGGTGGAGATCCATTGCGACCCGCGCAATGTCCGCAGCGCGGCGGTCGCCCGGAGGCTGGGTTTTGTTCACGAAGGCACGTTGAGACAGCGGCTCGTCGCCCCCGACGGCACGCTCAGGGACACGATGAGCTGGACCCTGCTCTCCGAGGAGTACCCCGCAAGCCCCGCCGCAGCGACCATCACCGAGGCCTTCGACGTGCTGGGACAGAAGCTGCTCTGAGATGACAAACATCGCGTTTGGTTTGGAGTCCGGCCAATTCTCGTGGGTGTGTTGACTCGGGAATCAACGGGTTTCATATTGGCGGCGCGTCAATAACCCGCCGCCCCCGAGGTGTCTCGATGACGTTGAAACTCCCTGCGTGGTGCAAGCGTTTGCCCGTGGTCCTGTTGTTCCTGTTGCTGCCGCTCACGGGTTTTGCCCTGCCGACCACCGGCGTCCGGTTCGTCGACATCCCCGGCAGCGACGGCGCCGTCCTCAAGGCCAACTACATCGCGCCCACGACGCCGGGGCCGCATCCGGCGGTGGTCTTCATCTCGAGCTGGGGGCTCAACGACCTGGAGTACCTGGCCCAGGCCAACGCGCTGGCGCAGAAGGGCTACGTGGCGCTGTCCTATACGCCGCGCGGCTTCTGGGCGTCCGGCGGTGGCATTGATACGGCCGGACCGGCGGACATCGCGGACACCTCGCGCGTCATTGATTGGATGCTCGCCAACACGACCGCGAATCCCTCGCGCATCGGGCTCGCGGGCGTTTCGTATGGCGCGGGCATCTCGCTCATCGCCTCCGGCTTCGACTCGCGCGTGAAGGCGGTGGCGGCGCTCTCCGGCTGGTCGGACCTGGTGGCGTCGCTGTTCGGAGGAGAGACGCGGCGTCCGCAGGCGGTGGCGCTCTTGAACCTCGCCGCGACCCTGCTGGGCCGGCCTGGCCCCGAGCTGAGCACGACCATCAACGACTACTTCGCCAACCGGAACATCGAGTCCATCAAGGCCTGGGGCCGTGTGCGCTCGGCGGCCACGTACATCCAGCGCATCAACGCCAACAAGCCCGCCATCCTGATGGCCAATGCGTATGGCGACAGCCTCTTCCCGCCCAACCAGCTCGTGTCGTTCTACGGCCAGCTCGCGGGCCCCAAGCGGCTGGAGTTCGCGCCGGGCGACCACGCCGTCGTGGAGGCCACGGGCCTCCTGGGCCTGCCCAACGGCGTCTGGACCAGCGTGACGCGCTGGATGGACCAGTACGTCGCGGGCGTGGACACCGGCATCTCCCGCGAGGCGCCCGTCGTGCTGCGCACCTATGACGGCGACACGGAGGGCTATGCGTCCTGGGCCCAGGTGGCCACGGGCACGCAGCGCCTGGGGCTGGGCGCCATCCGCGTCCTGGATGGCACCGGCACCCTGGGCGGCACGCCGTCCTCCAGTGGCTCGCGGACCGTCTGGTCCGGCTTCGACACGAACGCCGACGCGGGCGTGGCGCTCCTGACCAACGGGCTCCAGGCGCTGACCGGCATCCCGCCCGTGGTCTGGCTGCCGGGCGTCAACCGCCTCAACGCGGGCGTCTGGACGTCGCCCCTCTCCATGAGCGGCATCGCCATCCGGGGCTCGGCCACGCTGCGCCTGCGCGTCACGCCGTCCACCTCGTCGGGCACGGTCGTCGCGTACCTGTACGACCTGCTGGGCGACTACGGCGGGCTCATCACCCACGTGCCCCTCACGTGGAAGAACGCGACGCCGGGCGTGCCGCTGGACCTGGACCTGGCGTTCCCCGCCACGGCGTATGACGTCCCCGTGCTGCACCGGGTGGCGCTCGTCGTGGACACGGAGGACCCGCTCTACCTGGACGCCAACACCACCGGCGCGACGCTGTCGCTCGGCGGGCCGTCCTGGTTGGACCTGCCGACGCGCTGAAGCTCCGCGTGACGGGGACGGAGGGGCGCTGGTCGGGCGCCCTCCGTCGTTCCAGCGGGCGTGCCCGGTGTGTTAACGCTCCCGGCGTCCATGGGAACCGCCGTCTCGGAACGCACCCGCGCCGTCCTGCTCGTCCTCGCTGGCGGCGTGCTGGCCCTGCTGCTGTCGCACCATCCCGCCATCCTCTCCGGGCTGCGCCTGGTGCAGGGGGACGAGGGCGACGTGCGCTTCAACCACTACGTCCTGGAGCACGGCTGGCGCTTCGTGACCGGCGACCCGGCGCACGCGCGCTTCTGGGATCCGCCGATGTTCTTCCCCGAGCCCAACGTCGCCGCGTACTCCGACGTGCTCCTGGGCGTGGCCCCGTTCTACTGGCTGTGGCGCGCGCTGGGGCTGGGCGCGGACCTGTCATGGCAGGCGTGGTCGCTCACCATGGCGGCGCTCAACTACGCCGCGGCGGTGTGGCTGCTGCGGCGCGGGTTTGGCCTGCGCGTCCTTCCCGCGGTGGTGGGCGCGGTGCTCTTCACGGCCGGCGCGCCGCGCATCAACCAGCTCAACCACCCGCAGCTGGAAGGCCAGTTCTTCGCGCTCCTCGCCGTGGGCGCCGTCATCGCGCTGACGCGGCCGGAGACGGACCGGCGGCGGGGGATGGCCTGGTCCGCGCTGCTGGTGGGCGCGTTCGTGGCCCAGCTCTACGCGGGCTTCTACTGGGGCTGGTTCCTCTTCTTCTTCCTGCTGCTGGCGTTCATCGCCGGGCTCGTCTTCCGGGACACGCGCGGTCCGCTGCTGACGGCGCTGCGCCGCCACCTCCCGGCGCTCGCGGGCTTCGGCGTGTTGGGGCTGGCGCTGCTCGCGCCGCTCGTCCTGCACTCGCGTCAGGCCATTGGCACGGTGGGGCTGCGCACCTTCTCGGAAGTCTCACCCATGGTGCCGCGCTTCTGGAGCTGGTTCTTCGTGGGCCAGGACAGCTGGCTGTACGGGTGGACGAACGGCTTCTCCAAGTTCCAGCGCATGCCGGTGTCGTGGGAGCACCGCCTGGGCTTCGGCTTCGTCACCCCGGTGCTGGCGGCCATCGGCCTGTGGCAGGCGCGCTCACGGCCCGCGGTGCGGCTGCTGCTCGTGGTGGCGGTGGCCACCGTGCTGCTCGCGTCGCGCTACACGGGCGGCTTCACGCCGTGGTGGCTCGTCTTCCACGGCGTGCCCGGCGCGGCGGCCATCCGGGCCCTGGCCCGCATCGGCATGTGGCTGCTGGTGCCCGCGGCCGTGGGACTGGCCCTGTACCTCCAGCGGCAGTGGGAGTCCGGACGCGCGGCGCTGGCGGTGGGCCTGGGCGCGCTGTGTCTCCTGGAGCAGGGGCTCGACAGTCCCGCCTATGACCGGCACGAGGCCCGCGCGGACGTGGAGGCGGTGGCCGCGCGCATCGCACCGGGCTGCGCGACCTTCTTCTTCGCGCCGACGTCCGGCGAGGCCCAGGAGTGGAAGTATCAACTGGACGCCGTGTGGGCGTCCGGCGAGCACGGCGTGCCCACGGTGAACGGCTACTCGGGCAACTACCCGCAGGGGTGGAAGCTCCAGGACAACCGCCGCTTCGACGCGGAGGCCTCGGCGCGAATCGACCGCGACCTGGAGGCCTGGATGCGCTCGCGGAACCTGGCCCCCGAGAGCGTCTGCCGCATCGAGGTGCCCGCGCGACGGTAGGGCCCGCCGCGCGGAAGCCGCCTCCGGGACTACTTCGCGATGGTGGCGTAGTCGCCCTTGAGCGCGACGCCGGTGACGAAGCTGCCGGCGTGGCACTCGATCTCGGTGGCGCTCTTGAACTCCACCTTCTTGTAGTAGCTGATGATGTTGACCACCGCGTTGGCGCCGTTCTTCTTCGCGCCCTCCTGCAGGGCGATGAGCGCGGAGAGGGCGGCCCACTTGCAGGCGTAGTCGTCCGACTTGCCCACGCCGTTGGTCTTCTTGTTCGTGGTGTCGGTGCCCAGCGTCTTGAGCACCTTGGGCGTCTTCGCGCCGTCCATGAAGAACTTCACCGAGCCGTCCAGCTTCTCCTTGGCCTCGGGCAGGGCCATCACGTCCGCCAGCTTCACCTTCGTCACGGTGTCGCGCGCCAGGGCGGGGCTCGCGGCGGTCAGGGCCAGCAACAGGAGGGCTTTCTTCATGGCGGGGTCTCCAGGCATCAAGGCCAGCGGCGGAAGATCAACGAGGTGTTGATGCCGCCGAAGGCGAAGTTGTTGCTCATCACCAGGTCCGTCTGCAAAGCACGTCCCTCACCCGTGACATAGTCCAGCGGCGCGCACTTCGGATCCACGGAGTCCGCCGTCAGGTGCAGCGTGGGCGCGAACCAGTCCGAGCGCATCATCTGGATGGTCATCCACGCCTCCAGCGCGCCGCAGGCCCCCAGCGTGTGGCCCATGTAGCTCTTGAGGCTGGAGATGGCGACCTTCTCCCCGAAGACGGTCTTCGTCGCCGCGCTCTCCGCCACGTCGCCCGTGTCCGTCGCCGTGCCGTGCGCGTTGACGTAGGGGATGGCGGACGCCGGAACGCCCGCGTCCTCCAGCGCCAGCCGCATGGCCTCCGCCATGGTGTCCGCGTTGGGCTGCGTCACGTGGCGGCCGTCGCTGTTGGTGCCGTAGCCCAGGAGCTCCGCGTGGATGGTGGCGCCGCGCGCCTTCGCGTGCTCCAGCTCCTCCAGCACCAGCGTGCACGCGCCTTCACCCAACACCAGTCCGTCGCGCTCGGCGTGGAAGGGGCGGGGGGACTGGTGCGGCGCTTCGTTGTGCTTCGTGCTGGTGGCGAAGAGGGTGTCGAACACCGCCGCGCCCGTGGCGTCCAGCTCCTCCGCGCCGCCCGCGAGCATCGCCACCTGGCGGCCCAGCTTGATGGCCTCATACGCGTAGCCGATGCCCTGGCTGCCGGAGGTGCACGCACTGGACGTGGTGATGATGCGCCCGGTGACGCCGAAGAAGACGCCGATGTTCACCGCCGCCGTATGGGACATCATCCGCAGGTACGTCGTCGCGGTGATGCCCTCCGTCGTCTTGTGGGTGATCATCTTCCCGAAGTCGCCCATGTTCTCCGGCGTCCCCGCGGAGGAGCCATAGGCGATGCCCATCTTCCCGCTCTTCACCAGGGGGCTGCCCAAGAGGCCCGCGTCCTGGAGCGCCAGCTCGCTGGCCCGCGTCGCCATCAGCGCCACGCGGCCCATGGTGCGCGTCGTCTTGCGCGAGTACGCGGACGGTGGCAGCTCGAAGGGCAGGGCGGGCGCACCCAGCCGCGTGTTGAGGCCCTCGTAGGCCTTCCAGGGCTCCATCACCTGGACGGCGTTCTGGCGCGCACGCAGCGCCGCCTCGACCGTCTTCCAATCATGGCCCAGGGGGCTCAGCGCACCGACTCCGGTGACGACTACGCGCTTCATCCGATCATCCCCCCGTTCACCGAAATCACCTGCCGCGTGATGTAGCCCGCTTCTTCCGACATGAGGAAGGCCACCGCGGCGGCGACCTCCTCGGGCTTGCCCATCCGGCGGGCAGGAATGATTTTCAGCGCCTCCTCCAGGACCTCCGGAGGCACCATCTCCGTGTCGATGAGGCCCGGCGCCACGCAGTTGACGGTGATGTCGCGCTTGGCCAGCTCCACCGCCAGCGCCTTCGTCGCGCCGATGATGCCCGCCTTGGCGGCGCTGTAGTTCACCTGGCCCCGGTTGCCCATGAGGCCGGACACGGACGACAGCGTGACGATGCGGCCCGGCTTCCGGCGGCGCACCATGGGCATCGTGAGCGGGTTGAGCACGTTGTAGAAGGCGTCCAGGTTGGTGTGGATGACGCCGTCCCACTCTTCCGCCGTCATCGCGGGGAAGGCGTTGTCGCGAGCGATGCCCGCGTTGCACACCACGCCGTAGTAGCAGCCGTGGGCCTCCACATCCGCGAGCAGCGCGGCCTGCGTGGCGGCGCGATCCGACACGTCGAACTGGAGCACGCGCGCTTCGCGGCCCGCCTCACGGACCTGGGCGGCCACCGCGTCCGCCTCCTCGCGCTTGCTGCGGCAGTGCACCACGACGTCGTAGCCGTCGCGGGCCAGGCGCAGCGCGATGGCGCGGCCGATGCCCCGACTGGAGCCCGTCACCAGCACCGTCTTGTCACCCATCTGTGTTGCCCCTTCCCAGGTCCTGCCCCGGTTGCGGCTCGTAGACCGTCAGCGCCGCCGTGGCCACCTGCTCCGTCCCGATGCGCAAGGTGCAGTCGAACTGGCCCAGCCCGTTGTCCGCGGAGAACTGGCGGTGGACCTCGATGCGCAGGGTCTCGCCCAGCTTGAAGGTGGGGCGGCTGCACTCGTAGCGGCGCGTGCCCAACAGGAAGCCCACCCGGGGCGTGCCACCGCGCTTGCGCGCATGCCACCCGGCCCACGCGGCCACGGCCTGCGCCATGTATTCGATGCCCACCCAGCCGCCCACGACGCCGTCCGCGTAGAAGAGGCTGTCCTCGCGCACGGTGACCTCCGCGAGCAGCGAGTCCGCGTCGCCCTCCAGGACGCGGTCGAGCAGCCGCATGCGCCCCTGATGGGGCACCAGCTCCTCGACGGGCTGATCAATCACGATGCGCATCATGCGCGCTCCAGCACGAGGGCGGCGTTGCTGCCCCCGAAGGCGAACGAATTGCTCAGCACGCTCTTCACCGGGCGCCCCAGCGCCTCCCCCGGCTTCACCAGCGACAGCACCGGCAGCGTGGAGTCCACGGCCCCGTCCCAGAAGTGCCCGGGCAGCTGGCCGTGCGGGTTGTCCACCAGCGTGAGGAACGCGAAGGCCGCCTCCAGCGCGCCCGCGGCCCCCAGCGTGTGCCCGGTGAGCGGCTTGGTGGAGCTGGCCTTCACGCCCGGCCCCAGCAGCGCGTGCACCGCGCGGGTCTCCATGGCGTCGTTCTGCGGCGTGGCGGTGCCGTGCAGGTTCACGTAGTCCACCTGCTCCGGCGAAAGCCCCGCGCGCTTCAGGGCCTCCTGGATGGCGGCCATGGCGCCCTTGCCGCCGGGCTCCGGCGCGGAGATGTGGTGCGCGTCGGAGGACTCGCCCCAGCCGGACAGGCGCACCGGCCCCGGCTCGCGCGTCATCAGGAACAGCGCCGCCGCCTCGCCGATGTTGATGCCGTGGCGGTGGGCGCTCATCGGGTTGCAGCGCTCCTCGCTCACGGAGTCCAGCGAGCGGAAGCCCGCCACGGTGAAGCCGCACAGCGAATCCACGCCGCCCGTCAGCACCGCGTCCACGCTGCCCGAGCGCAGCATCCGCGCCGCGCTGGCCAGGGCCTTGGCGCTGGAGGAGCACGCGGTGGAGATGACGTAGGCGGGGCCCCGCGTGCCCAGCACGTGCGCGAGCGCCAGCGCCGGAGAGCCCAGCTCCTGCTGCTGCAAATGGAAGCGGGCGGGTAGCTCGCCCGTGGCCAGGTGGCCGGCGATGGCCGCCTCTCCCTCACCGACGCCGGACGTGCTGGTGCCCAGCACCACCGCCACGCGCGAGGGACCGAAGCGGGCCACGGCCGCGTCAACCTCGGCGCGCACCTGCTCCAGCGCGGTGAGCAGGAGCGCGTTGTTGCGGCTGTGCTGCGAAGGGGGCAGGGCGTCCTGCGCCGCGAGCTTCGCGGTGACGACGCCCAGGTGCAGCGGACGGTCCGCGTACCCGGCATGCGAAGCGACGCCGGAGACGGTGTCCGCGAACAGCGCCCGGGCCACCTCCTGCTTCCCGGAGCCCAATGCGCAGACGAGGCCCAGCTGGTTGAGGAAGACAGGAGGAGGCATGGGGAGTCACTCGTCCGCGACGTGCGATTCGATGGTGAGCTGGTAGTGCTCGGAGTGGTTGGTGAGCTGCGTGCGCCCTTCCCAGCGCGGGGTGCCATCGTAGCGCACCGTCACCCATTCCCTGCCGTTCTTCGACAGGGTCCGCTGGGTGGGTTCATCCTCCAGCGTCCAGCCCGCGGGCAGGGCGGCGCGCACGGCGTCGGCCGGCCAGTAGACGAGCTGCACGTCCCGCACGACCAGCGCGGAGTTGAACTGGGCGGGCAGGCGGGGGTCCCGCTCCTCGTCCAGGCGGCTGCCATCCCAGCGCAGGGTGAGGATGCGGTGCCCCATGGCCAGCCCGGCCAGCTGCATCTGGGACGGGTCCACCTCCAGGAGGGCCTCCAGGGAGCGGGGGCCTCCAGGGTCCTGCTCGTGCGCGAAGACCAGCTGCTGCGCCAGGCTCACGGACGCCCCGAGGGCGGCGGGAGCCAGGCGCAGCTCCGGCAACGGCTCGCCAGGAGCGGCGGGCCGGGGCCGGGGCGGGGTGGTGCAGGCCACCAGCCCCGCGACGAGCAGGGCGGCGACTACGCCGCGCACAGCGCCTCGAGGACGGTCAGGCGCCGCTTGCTGTCCGCCACGTAGGGGTTGTTCTTGTCCCACGCGTAGCCGGCGAGGATGGCGGAGATCATCCGGCGCACGTCCTCCGACGGGTTCGGGTGGAAGATGACGTTCTGGAAGCCGCCCTCGTACCAGGACTCCACGAAGGTGCGGAAGGTGTCCACGCCCGCCTTGAGCGGCTTCGCGTAGTCGTTCTCCCAGTCCACCTTCTCCCCCGCGAACTCCCGGGCGATGCAGGCCGACGCGAGGCTCGCGGACTTGAAGGCGATGGTGACGCCCGAGGAGAACACGGGGTCCAGGAACTCGCCCGCGTTGCCCAGGAGCGCGAAGCCGGGGCCCCACAGCGACTTCACGTTGGCCGCGTAGCCGGTGAGCTTGCGCGCGGGCGTGTCCCAGACGGCGTCCTTCAGGAGGTTCCGCAGCGACGGCGCCTCGTTCACGATGGCCTGGAGCCGCTCCGTGTCCGTGCCGGTGTACTGGTCCAGGAACTCCTTCTTCGCGACCACGCCCAGCGAGCAGCGGCCGTCGGAGAAGGGGATGGTCCAGTACCAGACGTGCACGTGCTCCGGGTGCGTCGTGACGCGGATCTTGTTCCGGTCGAAGGTGCCGAGCGGAACGTTGTCCGTCACGTGCGTGAAGATGGCGCCGCGCACGGGGAAGTTGGACGGGGTCTCCAGGTTCAACATGCGCGGCAGCACGCGGCCGAAGCCGCTCGCGTCCAGGAGGAAGCGCGCCTTCACCTGGTACGTCTCGCCTTCAGGGGAGCGCGCCGTCACCACCGGCTGCCCGCTGGAGAAGTCCACGGTCAGCACCTCGTGGCGGAAGCGCACGGTGGCGCCCTTCTTCTCCGCGGCCTGGGCCAGGAGCTGGTCGAAGCGGGCGCGCTGCACCTGGTAGGTGGTGCCCCAGCCGGGGCTGAACTTGTCGCGGAAGTCGAAGTCCGTGTACTTGCCCGCGCGCTCGAAGGCGGCGCCGTTCTTGAACTGGAAGCCCGCCTCCACCACGTCCTGGAGGAAGCCGGCCTCCTGGATGTACTCCATGCTCTGCGGCAGCAGGCTCTCGCCAATGGAGAAGCGCGGGAACTGCTCGCGCTCCAGCACGAGGACGTCACGGCCCTGCTTGCGAAGGAGGCCCGCCGCGACGGAGCCCGCGGGGCCCGCGCCGATGATGAGGATGTCCGCTGATTCAGTTTTCAATGTGTGTCTTTCCCGGGTGGAAGTCGGAAACAAGGAGTGAG
This sequence comes from Corallococcus sp. CA054B, assembly GCF_003611625.1. Lineage (NCBI taxonomy): Bacteria > Pseudomonadati > Myxococcota > Myxococcia > Myxococcales > Myxococcaceae > Corallococcus > Corallococcus sp. CA054B. The sequence continues at coordinate 67,343 of NZ_RAVY01000014.1, read as the reverse complement.
GAACCAGATGGTGACCTCGCCCAGAAGCATGGCGAGGCCGAACGAGCGCAGCGCGGGCGTGGCGGACAGGCCCAACAGCCCGAAGGAGAGGAGCGTGCTCACGCCGGCCAGCGCCACCGCGAGCCACGCGGAGCCGTCACCGGGGTGCTCCAGGAGGAAGATGCCGTAGTCCACGCCCATGCCCAGAAGCAGCACCAGCCCGAGCACGGTGAAGAGCTGCAGCGGCGCGCCCACCCATCCGAAGATGGCGAGCGTCAGCAGCGTGCCCAGCACGGAGGGAATCCACGCGCGCCACGCCTGGCGGCCGAAGCGCGCCACCAGCGTGAGCAGCACCGCGACGTAGCCCGCGGCGATGAGCCCGCCCATGATGCGGCGGTAGCGGCTGAGCAGTCCTGAAATCTCCGCCGTCTTGTCCACCCAGCGGACGCCCTCCAGGCCCTGGGCCACCTCTTCCAGACGGGGCAGCACCTTGGGGTCGTTGAGGCCGCGCAGCATGAGGACGCTGTATTGCGCCTGGCCCAGCGTCCCCAGCCACTGCTGCCGGATGGCCGCCGCGGCGGGGCCGGAGAGGAAGTGCTTGAGGGTGAGCGGGTCCGGGGAGAACTCCGCGCGCGTGGGGGCTTCACCCGTGGATTCGCTGACGGCGGCGACCGCCTGGGCCTCCGCGCGGGCGCTCAGGGCCGCGTCCTCGCGCTGCTGCGCTTCGGACGGGAGCCAGTCGGACACGGCGCGGTAGCCCGCGAACACCTTCTCCGAAACCAGCGCGTCCAGCTTCGTCTTCAGCGCGGCCTCGCGCGCGAGCACCTGGTCGTCGCTGTCGCCCTGCACCAGGAAGAACTGCGCCGGGCTGGGCAGTCCCAACAGGCGCCCCAGCTCCCGCTGATCCGCGATGAGGTTCGCGGGCGCGCCCTGCAACTGGCGCAGGTCGTCCCGGGGCTCCAGCTTCCAGAGGCCCACGGCCACCAGCACGGTGAGGACCGCTCCGGACAGCCACCACGCCGGGGTGGACGTGATGCGCGGCCAGCGGGTGATGGACGCGGAGAAGCGCTTGGCGAAGGACGTGACGGGCAGGGCGCCCGTGTCCAGCGAGGGGAACCAGCACACCACGGTGAGGAACGCGGCGGTCAGTCCCGCAGCGGAGAACACCGCCATCTGCCGCAGGCCCGGGAAGGGCGCGACGCCCAGCGCCAGGTACGCCACCACGCTGGTGACGAGCGCGAGCACCATGCCGGGCAGGAGCGCGCGCATCACTGGACCGCGCTCCGACGGGGCCTTGCCCTGGCGCGCGGCGAAGTAGTGGAAGCCGTAGTCCTCCGCCACGCCCACCAGGCTGGAGCCGAAGACGAGCGTGAGCAGGTGCACCCGGTCGAACACGAGCGCGGTGACGGAGAGCGCCACCGCGCAGCCCAGGGTGAGCGACACGCCCACGAGGACGATGGGCCGCAGCGAGCGGAAGGTGAGCCACACGAGGAGGAGCACCGCCGCCAGCGACCCGAAGCCGATGGTGGACATCTCCCAGCTCGCCTGCGCGGCGGCGGCCTCCGCGTACAGCGGCACGCCCGCGGCCACCAGCCGCCCACCGGGCACGGCCGCTTCCACCTGTGAGCGCGCCCGCTCCACCGTGGCGGTGACGCGCGAGCCGTCCCCCAGCGCGAAGGCGGACACCTTGCTCTTCCACAGGAGGAGCACCCACTCGCGCTCCTCGCCGGACAGCCACATCCGTCCATCGCGGGGCCGGGCGGACGTCTCCGCCGCGCGGGCCTGCCACCAGTCCTGCCACAGGCCCAGCGGATCCGCGTTCCAGTCCGTGAGCCGCGCGCCCGCGGGCTGGTACAGCTTCATCAGCGCCGTGCCGCCCAGTTCCTCCGGCGTCGCGCGCGACAGCCACTGGCGCTGCGCGGGCGTGAGCAGCCGGTCGCGATAGGGACGGTAGAAGTCCACCGCCTGCTCCAGCGCGGAGGTGTCCACCACCGCCGGCTCGAGCAGGTCCGAGGCCTCCGAGAGCACGCGCGTGGCCTCGTCCGCGGCCTTCTGCGCGGACGGCCAGTCCCTGGCGCCCACCAGCAGCACCACCTGCCGGCCGGCGTCGTCGGCGAGCTTGCGCGTGGCGGCGTCCACCTCCGGCGCCTGCTCATCCTCCGGCAGGAGCGCGAGCACGTCCGTGTCCAGGCTCGCGGAGCGCCAGAACTGGACCTGGTGCACGCCCACGGCGAGCACCACCAGCGCCCACAGGATGGCCAGCTTATTTGCCAAGGCGTTCTGCTTCCTTGGCGTCGGGAGGAGGCGTCTGCGCGAGCTGCTCGAACGTGATGACGCTGCTGTCGCCGCGCGTCTCGTCCAGCTGCACCTGGCGCACGTACCCGTCCCCCTCCAGGTGGATGTGCTTGAAGACGCGCGCGAGCCCCGCGTCCGTGGGCGTCAGCTCCAGCTTCCAGCCGGCGGTGCCCACCAGCTCCCCCTCCACCTTGAAGCGCTTCTGGAGCGCCGCGACGTCGCCCGACAGGAGCGCGAAGAGCAGCTCGTTCACCGCCGCCAGCGCGGGCTCCTTGGTGGAGTCCAGGTGGTACGCCGCGCCGCCCGTGGCCTGCTGCGCGCTCAGCGACTTGCGCGTGAGCGTCAGCGTGGAGGCGAACGGCGTGCGCGTGTTCCACAGCACGCCCTGGTCACGCGCGAGCAGGAAGTCCCCCTTGGACACCAGCGGCTTCTTGAAGCCCTGCACGGTCTTCTTCTGTTCGAACTGCCCGCGCACCAGCGGCGCGTCCACCAGGCGCGCGCGCACGTCCTTCACCAGGTCCGCGGCATGGGCGCTCAGGGACAGCAGCGACAGCATCAACACGAGGAAGGGCTTCATCCCGGCCACACTCCCAGCTTCTTCCAGAGGACTTCCGGGCAGACGTATTCCATCTCGCCTGTCTTCAAGGACACCGCGACCTGGATGGTGTGGGCCTGGTTCACCTTGCGGCCGGTGTCCGCGTCGCGCAGCAGGTAGTCGAAGCGCAGCCGGTTCTCCCACTCGGTGATTTCGGCGCGCACGATGATGCGCTGCTTGTAGTGGATGGGAGAGACGTACTTGAGCTTCATCTCCACCACGGGCCAGCCGTAGCCGGACTCGCGCATCTGCGGCCAGTCGTAGTCGTGCTTGCGCAGGATGACGGCGCGCGCCAGCTCCAGGTACTTCACGTAGTGCCCGTGCCAGACGATCTCCATCATGTCGAGGTCGTGGAACGCCGGGTCGATCTCCAGTTCGCAGCTCAGGTCAGGCTTCATGCAGCCTCCACTCCCGACGGCGGATGGCGGTGATGAGGCCCTGCAGCTCGCCGTCTAGCGCCCGGTCCTCCACCAGCAAGGGGATGCGCGCTTCCAGATCCGCGTGCATCGCGGCCATCGCCGGGCCGGGCTTCGCGTCCGCGTCCAGCCGCTGGCGCAGGGTGACGCCCTGGCGCGCGGCGATGAGCATGGCCGCGGCCACCTGCTCCGTCAGCTCCAGCACGCGCAGGCAGTCGCGCGCGGCGATGGTGCCCATGCTCACCTTGTCCTGGTTGTGGCACTCGGTGGAGCGGGAGAAGACGGACGCGGGCATGGTCTGCTTCAGCGCCTCCGCGGTCCACGCGGAGACGCTGATCTGCGCCGCCTTGAGGCCGTGGTTGATGGCCGCGCGGGCGCCGGTGGACGCGGAGAGGTTCGCGGGCAGCCCGTGGTTGAAGCGCGGGTCCACCAGCAGCGCCAGCTGGCGGTCCAGCAGGTCCGCCACGTTGGCCACCGCGTTCTTCAGCCCGTCCATCGCGAAGGCGATGTGGCCGCCGTAGAAGTGGCCGCCGTGCAGCACCCGCTCGCCGTCCGGGTCGATGAGCGGGTTGTCGTTGGCGCTGTTCAGCTCGTTCTCGATGAGCGTGCGGAAGTACGGCAGCGCGTCCTCCAGCACGCCGATGACGTGCGGCGCGCACCGCAGCGAGTACCGGTCCTGGAGCCGCTGCTCGTTGCGCGGCGGCCGGTCCGTGACCAGGTCCGCGCGCAGGCGGGCCGCGACCCGCTGCTGGCCCGCGTGGGGCTTCGCCGCGAAGAGCGTCTCGTCGAAGTGGTGCGCGTTGCCGGCGCTGGCCAGCACGTTGAAGGCAGTGAGCCGCGTGGCGAGCCGCGACAGGTACTCCGCCCGCTCCCACGCCAGGCACGCCAGGGCCGTCATCACGGCGGTGCCGTTCATGATGGCCAGGCCTTCCTTCGGCCGCAGCTTGAGGGGCGTGATGCCCAGCTCCTTCAGCACCTGCGCCGCGGGCTTGCGCTCGCCCCGGTGCCACACGTCGCGCTCGCCGCAGAGCACCGCCGCCACGTAGGACAGGGGCGTCAGGTCACCGGACGCGCCCACGGAGCCTTCCGCGGGAATCAGGGGCAGCACGTCGTGCTTGAGCAGCAGCTCCAGCTGGGTGAGCAGCGGCACGCCCACGCCGGAGAAGCCCTGCGACAGCGACGCCAGCCGCGTGGCCAGCACCGCGCGCGTCTCCTCCGGGGTGAGGAACCGGCCCGCGCCGATGCCGTGGTACGTGTAGAGGTGGTGCGGCAGCTCCGCGATGAGCGCGGGCGGGATGGACACCGTCACGGAGTCGCCGTAGCCGGTGGTGACGCCGTAGATGACGCCGTCCTCCGCCAGCAGCCGGTCCAGGAACGCGGCGCCCTTGGCGATGCGCTGGCGGAAGGCGGGGGCCGTGCCCAGCTCCGCGGGGCGCTCGCGGCGCGACAGGGCGCCCACGTCCTCGAGCGTCAGCCGCCCGCCGTCGAAGCGGACCGGGGTGTCAGAAAGTTGGGGGCTTCGCGGAGACATTCACCTGATCCCAGAAGGGAAAGAAGTTGAACCAGTCGTAGGGCGCGCGCTGGAGGAGCGCCGTCACCCGGCCTGCGTAGTGCTGGGCGCAGTCGGTGAGCGCCTGCTCGCGCTTGCCCCGGGGCAGCACGACGCGCTCGAAGAGGCGCTCGAAGTGGATGGTGTAGCTGTCGCCCTCATGGATGCAGCCCAGCAGGTAGAGCGGACACTTGAGCAGCGCCGCCAGCACGTAGGGGCCCACCGGAAACGGCGCCGGGTGGCCGAGGAAGTCGACGCGCACGGTCTGGCTGGCATTCACGGGAATGCGGTCGCCCGCGATGACCACGAACTCGCCGGCCTCCACGCGCTCGTTCAGCGCGACCGCGGTGGCCGGGCCCATGTCCGTGACTTCCATCAGCCGGAAGTCGTTCTCCGGGTTGAGCCGCTTGAGCAGGCGGTTGAACTGCTCCGCGTGCCGCGTGTGCACCAGGATGTTGAGCTTCACCTCGCCCCGGCGCTCCGCCATCGTGCGGCACAATTCCAGGCAGCCCATGTGCGCGGTGACGATGACGCCGCCCTTGCCAGACTTCGCGACCTCGTAGAACTCCTCGCGGCCTTCCGTGCGGACGCTCTCGAAGCGGTAGCGCCCACTCACCGCGAGCAGCTTGTCCAGCATGGTCTCCGCGAACATCAGCACGTGGCGCACGCTGTCGCGCCAGTGGGGCGCGTGTCCCAGGGCCCCCGTGGCGGTCTGCATCCGCTCCAGGTACTGGCGCGACGCGTGCCGCAGCGCCGGGCGCCTGAGCCAGTTCACCAGCACCACCGGGTAGAGGCAGACGCGGAAGGGCCAACGGCCCAGCAAGCGGTGGATCCAGTAGAGGATCCAGATGCCGGCCACGAAGGTGGTCTCCCCCATCTCCGCCCAGTGGCGGGACTTCATTTCGCCACCTTGCGCCAGAGCAGCACCGGCAGTCGCCCCAGCATCCCGAAGAAGAGCCGGGCGTGCATGCCGGAGATGCGCACGTTGTCCCAGAGCACGTCGAAGTGGGAGATGCCGTCGGTGGGGTAGCGCACCTGGGTGGGCTGGTTGAGGATGCGCATGCCGCGCCAGAACAGGCGCACCAGCACCTCCACGTCGAAGTCCATCCGCTTGCCAATCTTCACCGAGTCGATGAGCGCCACGGTGGGTTGCAGCGGATACACGCGGAAGCCGCACATGGAATCGCGGATGGCGAACGACAGCGTGTTGATCCACACCCAGATGTGCGTGGCGTAGCGGCCGTAGAGCCGGCCCTTGGGCACGGACTCGTCATAGACGGGCGTGCCGCACACCAGCATGTCCGGCTGCGCCTTCGCCAGCGCCAGGAAGCGCGGGATGTCGCCGGCGTTGTGCTGGCCGTCCGCGTCGATTTGGAGCGCGTGGCTGTAGCCCCGGGAGAGGGCCGCGCGCAGGCCCGCCATCATCGCGCCGCCCTTGCCCTCGTTCTGGGGCAGGCGGACCACCTCCACGTGCTCGCTGTCCTCGCGCGCCAGGCCGTCCAGCACCGCCGCGCAGCCGGGCTCGCTGCCGTCGTCCACCAGCACGCAGGGCAGCCCGTGGCTTCGGACGGCCTTCACCACCGCGCCCACGGCCTCGCCATGGTTGTAGACCGGAATCACCGCGCAGACCTTCATCCTGCCCCTCCCCCCAACACGATGCGGCCACTGGCGTGCGAGCCCGCGGCCGACGTCAACTTGAACCCCAGCCGCCCGGACTCCTTCGCCCAGGTGAGCTCCAGCGTCAGCAGCGTGCCGGGCGGAATGACCTGCTGGAACTTCAGCGTCTCGATGCGGAGGAAGTCCGGCGGCAGCGCGAAGTGCTCGCGCCCCAGCAGCAGGGACCACTCCACCTGCACGACGCCGGGCAGGATGGGCGAGCCCGGGAAGTGCCCCTCGAAGTAGGGCGAGTTCGCGGGGACCTCCACCGCCAGCAGCACGCGCTCGTCGGAGCGCTCCAGCACGCGGAACGGGGGACGCTTCGGGTCGAAGAGCGCGGCGAGCGCCGCCTCGGTGGACTTGCCCTGGGAGTTGACCGGCATGGCCTCCAGATACCGGAACCGGCGCGGCAAGGCACTGGACTCGAAATGCGGGGCCAGCTTCTCGCGCAGCGCCTGACTCAGGGACCGCCTGCCCCCCGACTCCTGGAGCCGCCAGCCTTCGACGTCCGGCACCCCCACCACCGCCAGGATCACGCGGTGGCCCTCCGTGAGGGGCAGCACCCGGGCCTCGCGCAACAGCCCTCCGGCCACCAGCGTGCGCTCCATGGCGGAGAGCGACACGCGCTTCTCCTCCAGCTTGAGCAGCCGGTCGCGGCGCCCCAACAGCTCGAAGCCGCCGGGCACGGGCCGCGCGCGGTCCTCCGTGGTGAACCACCCGCCCGGGGGCAGGTCCAGGTGGGGGGAGCGGACGGAGAGCGCGTCCTCGTCCGCGCGGACCTCCACGCCCGGCATCGTGCGCCACGAAGCGCTGTCGTCCGTGTCGCGCCGGCGCCACGCGACGCCGCCCGTCTCCGAGCTGCCGTAGACCTCCACCGGCGCCCGGCCCAGCAGGTCGCGGCAGGCCTGGAGCGCTTCGGGGGTGAGCGGTCCGCCGGAGGAGAACAGCCCGCGCAGGTTCCCGCGCACGGCCGCCCAGTCCAGCGTCGCCGGCAGCCGCTTCAGGTGCGCGGGGCTCGCCACCAGCAAGGAGGGGCCGGCCTGGAGCGCGGCCAGGATGTCCTCCGGATAGGGCAGGGCGTGCACGTCGAACGGGCGGCCGGACGTCAGCGGCCACAGCACCCGGAACAGCAGGCCATAGATGTGCTGGTGCGACACGGTGGCCAGCACCGGCACGTCCCCCACGGCCTCGTTGAACAGCCGGCCCAGCGTGGCCACCTCGCTGGACAGCTGCGACAGGCGCTTGGGAATGGCGGTGGGCTCCCCGCTGGAGCCCGACGTGTAGACGACCAGCGCGGCGAGCTGGGGGGACAGCGGCTGGAACGCGGCGGCGGTCCCGTCCTCGTTCACCGCGGGCGCGAGCGGCCCCTGGCCCTGGGGGGCCCGGCCCGCGAAGCCGTCCACGTGGGCCTTCAGCGCGTCCAGCGTGGCGGGGCGCGCGTCCGCGGGCAGGTAGACGCACACGCCCGCGTGCCAGGCGCCCAGCAGCGCGGCGGCGAACTCGAAGGTGTCCTCGGTGAAGAGGGCGTAGCGCCGGCCGCCGTGCGCCGCGAAGGCCGCGCGCCAGCCGGCGACCCGGGCGCGGAATGCGCCGAAGTCCCGCACGCCGTCCTCGCTCCGGGCCACGGGGTGACCGGCGGGACGGCCGTGGACGAGGAGGGTTTCGAGCGCGAGCGGCTCAACCATGGGCGTGCCGTGCGCGCACCCGCTGCCGCACCACCCACTCGCCCGCGAACAGCAGGCCCATGAGGCCGTAGGCGATGAGGCCGTTGTAGAGCGCCCAGGTCGCGTCGCTCGCGAAGAGCGCCGTGGAGAGCGCGAGCGCGCCATTGAAGACGAAGAAACCGCACCACACCTGCGTCACCCGGCGCGTGTAGGCCACGCCCGACGGCGGCAGGTCCTTCTCCCGAAGCCGCGCCAGCCGCTCAATCACGCTGGGCGGATAGGCCAGGCTGGTGGCGAAGACGGCGAGGAGCACCCCGTTCACCAGCACCGGATAGAGCTTCAGGGGCAGGGCGTTGTTGCCCAGCATGCTGGAGCCCGCGAGCACCAGCGCGCCCACCGCGGCCGCGAGCCACATCTTCTCCCGCGTGGCCACCGCGCGCACCACCGCCATGGCCGCCAGGGGCAGCGCCATCCAGCGGGGCTCGAAGTGGCCCAGGCCCAGATAGACGAGCGGCGGGTAGGCGAGGCTCAAGAGCCCCAACAGCACCGGACGCAGACGCTTCACGCCGCGGCGGAGTCGCTGCCGAGCAGACCGTACAGCGCGTCCACCACGTCCTGGATGGTGCGCACGGAGCGGAAGACCTCCGGCGGAACGCGCTGGCCCGTCACCGGCTTCAGGCGCACCAGCAGGTCGATGGCGTCAATGCTGTCGATGTCGAGGTCGTCGTGCAGCCGCGCCTCCGGGACGATGCGGGACGGCTCGATGTCGAAGGTTTCCTGGAGGATGGCGCTCAGGCGCTCGAACAGCTCGTGCTTGGTCATGGGGTGAGTCCTCGCTTTGGTTTTGAACGGGGCTGCTTAGGAACGGGTGCGGTGGGTGCTGACGAAGTCCGCGAGCGCCCGAACACTTGCGAAGTGGCGGCGATTCTCCTTGGAGTCGCTCGCCAGCACGACGCCATAGGACTTCTGCAACGCGAGGCCGAGCTCGAGGGCGTCGATGGAGTCCAGCCCCAGCCCCTCGACGAACAGCGGCGCCGCCGGATCGATGTCGTCCGGCTTGAGGTCCTCGAGGTTCAACGTGTCGATGACCAGCCGCTTTATTTCCTGCTCAAGCTCCAACATGTTCCTGGCTCCCCCTGGAGAAATGGTCGTGCAAACGGGTGGTGAGCTGGCGCGCGGCCTTGGCCGCCTCGCCTGCGTCCGCGTCCTGGGCCGGCACGTGGATGTCGTCCTCCACGCGGATGACGTAGTGCATGGGCCGCTCCGGCACCTTCCACCAGGGCATCCCCTTGGTGAGGCCCCGCGGCGCGCATTGGATGATGACCGGCGTGATGTCGCAGGGGCCGCGCACCGCGATGTTGGCGGCGCCGCGCTGCAGCTGCATGGTCCCGTCGAGCGGCGTGCGCGAGCCCTCCGGGAAGATGATGAGGTTGTTGCCGGCCTTCACGGACGCGATGCAGTCCTGGATGAGCCCGGGCCCGGAGTCATTGCACAGGTAGCGCGTCGCCCGGATGGGGCCGCGCATGAACGGGTTGTTCGCCAAACTCGCCTTCACCACGCAGTCCGCGTTGGGGACCAGCGAGATGAGGAACACCACGTCGATGAGTGACGGGTGGTTGGCCAGGATGAGCAGCCCGGAGCGCGACAGCTTCTCCACGCCCTGCAGCTCGTAGCGCAGCACGCCCAGCGCGCGCATGTAGCCGACGAAGAAGCGGAACGTGTAGTGCACCGCGAGCCGCGCCAGCCGCTGCTGCCGCTTCGGTTCGCGCACGAAGAGCATGAGCAGCGGGAAGTAGAGCAGCCGCAGCGCCAGCCCCCCCAGCCCGAAGGTGGCGAAGGACAACCCGGTGGCGAAGATGCGCCAAGGCCGGTCGAGCTTCTCAAGCATGGCGCGCCCACCGCCAACACCGGCCGCCCGTCGCGTGCTCCCACCGCGAGGCGCCGGAAACGAGGAAGCGCAGGGCACGCAGGTCCGCCGGAAGGTCCGCCGCATCCAACGGCGCGGCGGGCGAGTCCGGGGCGCTGTCCGCGCAGTCCAGGTGGATGGCGTCCGCGCCGGTGCTGGCGGAGAGGAGGCAGGCCCATGCGTGGGGAAACGCCACGTCCCGGGAGAAGTGTTCCCACGGCGTGGGCACGGGCTCGTCGTAGACGACGACCATCACCCGGGGGACGCCGTCTGACAGCAGGCCACAGGCCTCCGTGAAGGCGGCCTCCACCGTCTCTTCGCCCGCGGCGATGGCGGCGTAGGCGGACGTGTCCCCGCGCGCGATGGAGTAGAGCGCGCCGATGGCGTTGTGCACCGACAGGCTGAAGGAGGTGGGCGACAGCGGCTCCGAGCGCGCCAGCTGCGTGAGCAGCTCCACCGAGCGGCCCAGGTCTCCATAACGCGATGCGAAGATGACGGGCGCGTCCGGCGCGTCCACGTGCGCGTCATAGGCCGCCTGCAACGCGATGCGGCCCAGCCGATCCACCCGGCGTCGCATCATCGCGGGCATCGCCGCGAGCGCTGGCGTGCCTTCCGCGGGGAGCGGATGCGGGGTCGCGAGCCACGTTTCCCAGGAAGCAGGATTGACGAGTCCGGGGGCCCAAGCGGCCCAGCGCTGTACGGAGAATCCCATCATCGTGACGGAGAGGCCCCAATCGCCCCCAAAGACAACCTTTACCAAACCATTCACAGGGTGACAATTGGGCCCCTGGCCCGAGCGGGCCGGGCGCCGGGAGCCTGTCCTGCCGCCTGCTCTGCGTTCGTTGCAACCCCACGTTCTTGTTGAAGGAAGACGCAATGGGGCCTCGACCTTCACGTTCTTCCGGGTTTGTCCAGGGAGATGGCGCGCCCGTGTGTCGCGCGGTGCGTGAAAGGCCCCGCGAGTCATTCGAAATGGGCGGTGGAAACGGGTTGTGAAGGTGGCCTGCGTGACGTGGCGGCGGGCGCGCGTATTCACGCGGCGCGTGCTTCCCCTGCGCGTTTCAGGACTCGGAGGGGAAGAGGGCGCGCAGCTCGCGGAGCGTGCGGGGGCTGGCGCCGCGGGGGCCGGTGACCCAGATGCGCTCGGGCTCCAGCGCGAGTTCGCGCCAGGACACGGCGCCGCCGTCTGGCATCAGCACCTCGCCGTCCAGGCGCACCACCGAGTGGCGCCGGGACACCGCTTCCAGCCCGAACAGCAGCCGCTCCACGTCCGACCAGCGCGCGGGGGAGAACAGCAGGTCCACGTCCGACAGCGGCCGCACGAAGGGCACGCCCGAGCGGTGCTGCCAGGCCAGCGAACCGAACACGCCCACCGTCAAATCCAGCGCGCTGCCCAGGGCGATGACGTCGTCCAGGGCGGGGCCCCAGGCCGCGGGGGCCGTGGCGCGCACCTCCTGCACCGTGGGCGGCGGCAGGTGGCGCTCCACGGCGGACAGCGCCACGTGCAGTGACAGGTGGCGGCGGCCGGGCAGGGTGAGCCCCAGGCGCAGGTCGTCCTCCCGGTCCGGCAGGTCCTGGCGGGCGACGGCGAAGGGCCGGCCTTGAGCCCGCCACGCCGTGACGTGCACGAGGACGTCCGGGATCAAGGGAGAGCGCAGGGCTTCCGCCCAGTGGTCGCCCAGGTACACCCAGTCATGCCGCACCGGACGTTCACCGCCCATCAGCGGGAATCTCCTGCCGCCAGGGGGAAGCCGGGCCCGCTTCCGCGACGCGGGACGGGGCTGCCCCCGGGACAGGCGGAAGCGGAAGCGGTGGAGCTCACTCCTCGATTCATTACCCGGATTCACGCCGCCGGTGGGAGCGATCCTGCACCAGCCCGTGCCGGTTGCTCGCGGACGCGTGAATCTCCCCGGAAATCCGGGTGGGAGCAGAGCGCACGCATCAGGGTTTCCCCTGAGATTCCCCTTCCGCGCGGGGAGCTAGCGGGGCTTCTGGAGGAGGGGGCTCACGGCGCTCACGTGCTGGCGGCGCATGTCGATGAGGATGTCGTAGTTGCGCGGCTCCGGGGCGACGGGGCCGGCGGCGAAGCGGTAGAGGCCGCTCACGTCGCGCTCGCGGGGGAAGCGCTCCTTCACCAGGGCCTTGAGCATCTCCTTGGCCACCCACTCCGCGTCCACGGAGACGGAGCCGAACTCGTCCAGGTAGTGGAAGGGCGCGGTGGAGTCCGACTGCTTCGCGGTGAGGACGAAGACGCGCGGCTTCCTGTCCGGGACGACGAGGCTCGCGCCCTGCTCCATCACCGCCAGCTCCCGGCCCTGGGGCAGGGCGAACAGCTCCAGGGACTGCTCGTGCGCGAGCAGGGCGCTGAAGGCGACGAACGCGGTGAGCAGGCCCGTGGCCATGCGCGGGCCATGCCTGGGCCAGATGGTGCCCAGGTTCACCAGCGACGCGGCGAAGAACACGGCCCAGACGCCCGTGAGCGCGTTGAGCGTGCGGTAGGTGGGCCACCGCTCCCCGGCGAGGAAGCTCACCGAGTACGCCGCGCCCGACAGCGTCACCAGCGCCAGCAGCCAGCGCCCCACGCCCCCGAGCCCCGAGCGGCGCCCCTCCACCGCGATGCCCATGCCCAGGAGCGTCAGCGTCAGCACCACCATGGCCCGGTAGCCGTCCATGTCGCCTACCGGCGCCTCGTTGAGCGCGGACAGCGCGAGCGCGTTGGGGAACACGTGCGTGAGCGCCCAGACGGTCTTGTCCACCCAGTGCTTCTCGAAGCTGAGCCGGGGCGAGGGCGAAAAGACGCCCGCCTTGAACAGCACCTGGGTGACGGCGTACGCGAGCGCCAGGCCCGCGACCATCACCAGCAGGTGCTTGAGCATCCAGCGCGCGGTGTCCTTCAGCGACACGTCGCGGTGCACCACCAGCGACGCCGCCAGCAGCACCGCGGAGAACAGGCCGCTCACCTGATAGATGAGCGTCGCGGTGGCCATGCTCCCCACCGCGGCCAGCGCGTACGGCCACCGGACGGGGGCCTCCGCTCCCGGCGGACCGAGGGCGCGGCGGGCGAAGGCGAACGCGCCCAGACCCAGCATCAGCGCCAGGGCCTGCGGCCAGCAGATGCTCCAGTTGGCGATGACCTGCGCGGACGGCGTCACCGTGAGGAACCCCGCCAGCAGCGCGGCGGAGCCCGGCCTCCAGCCCTCCTTGCGCAGCAGCAGGAACACCGCCGCCGCGAGCACTCCCAGGCCGGCCACGCCCATGAGGCGCAGCCCCATCAGCCCGTCGATGCCGTCGGCCGCCTTCGCGGACACCTCCAGCATCCAGCCGTAGAGCGGGCGGCCCTGTGACGCACAGAAGCGGAGGATCTTCCCCGGCTCCTCGCGCGCCTCACGCAGGATGGCGTAGTCGTCACGCAGGCCATACCGGTGGATGACCGCGCTCCAATAGATGAGCCAGGGAAGCAGGAGCAGCAGGGCCACGGTGCCGGGAACCACCAGCGCGCGCGGCGGGAGACGCTTCATCAACGAGAAGGCCATCGAAGTTGACGCAACGTAGCAGACGCCTCCCACTGACTCCCGGAGGAACCGGGACACGGCAGCGTTCCAGTCACGGTGAGAAGGGCGGGGCTCCAACCACCTGCGCGTCCTCGCCGAACTCCGGGCCTCGGGGCGCTCTCACGACGGTGAGCACGGGCCGCGCGTCCGCGAGCGACGGGGTGAAGAGGGAGGGCTGATCCGGGTCCGCGAACACCGTCGCGAAGTCCTCCGGGGCCAGGCCTCGCGCGAGCCGGGCCGCGAACGAGTCCTTGAGCAGGCGCACGTAGTACTCGACGTCGTAGTCGCGCGCGTCGTCGCCCGTGGGCTCGCCCGGAGCGGGGCGCGGGGCGGGCTCTCCGTCCTCGGTGAGCGCTTCCGGGAGCAGGCCCGCGCGGCCGCCGGTGGCGCGGTAGATGCGCACGCGCTCGCCCAGGGACCAGTGCTCACGGCCGTTCGTGAGCAGCGCTTCGTAGGGCAGCTCCCTGCGCTGCTTGCGCGTGGCCAGGTACTGCGAGGGGGACTTGGTCAGCCGCACCTGCGCGGAGACCTCGAAGGTGGGCACCTGGCGCCGCCGGAGTGCCATCACCGCGTCCACGTACGTGTCGCGCACGGCGCGCACGTCGCCGGCCAGGAGGTGCTGGAGGGCGCGGCGCAGGAAGTCCTCGCCATAGGGCTCCGCGCGGCTGGAGCGGAAGGCCACGCCGCGCAGGAGCAGCGGCCCGGCGTAGGGCTGGAGCGCGTAGTTCTTCGGTTCGTGCGACAGCATGGCGGCGTAGCGCCCGTCGAACTCCAGCTTCACGCGCGGCGGCAGCAGGGCCGCGACCTCCGACACCACGCGCCGCTCGTCGGTCTCCGTCCAGGCCTCCGGCACCGCGAAGTAGACGCCGTCCGTGTCTGCCTCCAGCAGCGTCACGCCCCGGTGCGCCAGCTCGCGGCACATCAAGCCCAGCAGCTCGCGTCCGCGCCGCGTCACCTCGTTGGCGGCGTGCACGTCCGAGAAGCGGGTGAGGCCCACCGCGCCCAGGTAGCCGTAGGCGGAGTTGATCAGGATCTTCATCGCCGCGGAGATGGCTTCGTGCGTGTGGCGCTCCGCGGAGCCGGGCGGGGCCTTCTTCGCCTTGGCCTTCGCGTCCAGGCGTTGATCCACCAGCCGGTCCACCATCGCGAGCAGCGCGTTCAGCCGGTCGCGCTTCGGCCCGATGCGGTACTGGCGCATCAGCGACGGGTAGAGGCTGGCCACGTCCGCCTTCACGATGTGGCGCGCGACGCCGGTGGCGAACAGGTGCAGCGCCGCGCCGCTGTGGGACGTGCCGTCGCCGGATTCGTGCGCCGGCAGCGCCGCGCCCGAGCGCACGTAGGCGCGCACCATCAGCGGATCCAACACGCCCGTCGCCGGCCCCGCGTCCGCCAGCCGCTCGTAGCGCCGGGGGGCCATGCGCGCGAGCGCGAACGCCGCGCCGCCCAGGAGGTGCGCCAGCCCCGCGGCCTCCGTCACGTCCTCGCGTGCGTAGCGGCGCACGCGCTCCGGGTCCTTCAGGAAGACCTCGTGGATGCGCGCGCCGGGGATGAGCTCGCGGTCCGGTCCGGACAGGCCCAGGTGCCGCGCCACCGCCTTGAGTCCGTGGCCGGGCAGGTCGCGGGCGGCGAAGTCGTGGCGGCGCACGGCGTCCAGCGTGTCGATGAACTCGCGGCCGGGGACGGTGTAGCGCGCGCGGCGCATGGCGTCCGCGTCACGGCCTCCGGGCCCCCGGTTCAGCGCGGCGCCCCTCGCGGACGGGCGGTGGCGCAGGCCCGGCAGCCCCGCGCGGCCCAGCGCCAGCGGCACGTTCAGCCGCTTCGCGCGCTGGTCCAGGAAGGGCAGGTCGAAGCCGTGCAGGTTGTGGTTCTCCACCACGTCGGGGTCGGCCTCGCGGATGCGCGCGACCAGCCGGCGCAGGAGGTCCGCCTCGCCCGCGTCGCCGTCCGCCGTCACCTCCAGCGTCTCCGCGCGGCCATCCGGGGCCCTCAGCGCCACGAGGAAGATGCGGTCCCGGGATGGATCCAGGCCGGTGGTCTCCAGGTCGAACTGGAGCCTTCGCAGGTCGTTGAAGCCCAGGTCGCGGAAGTACGTGCGGCCGGTGGCCACCAGGTACTGCTCCTCCGGAGGCAGCGCCAGCGCCGCGGCCGGGCCCAGGTCGCGCAGGTGGCCCACGCGTTGGTCCAGCCGCTTCGATGCGCCCTTGAGCACCGCGGACGCCAGCGCGCGGCCGTCCTCCGCGCTGACGAGGAAGCGCAGCGCGCCGGGCCCCTCCAGCTCCCGGTACGTCACGGCTCCTGGCACGGGCGGCACCGGCGGCGGGCCCTCCGGGCGGAGCGCGTCCCCCAGGTGCTCCAGGTCCTGGAGCGACGCGAGCAGCACCCAGGGCCGGTACCTTGCGTCCTCGCGCAGGCGCGCGTGCGTGCCCGGCTGCCGCTTCCAGATGAAGGCGCGCCCGTCCGGCTCCGCCCAGACGGACACGATGCCCGGCGTGGGGTCCCATCCCCACAACCACTCGTCCTCCAGCGGATGGGGCGGCGGGACCATGTGCGGGGACTCGGGGGACGGAAGGCGCGGCGCGCGGGCGCTGCTCCAGGCGCTCATAGGCGCGCGAGGGCCCGCTTCGCAAGGGTGGGCGGACAGGAGCGGCGTGGCGCTGTCGGGAGGGCTTCGCATCGCGGGTGCCTGCCAGCAGCTTGAGGCCCCCGGCTGACAGCGGTATGTCAGGATTCACCGTCATGCAGCGCACCGAGCGACTCTTCGCCCTCGCCGAGTACCTGAGGGGCCGCCGCACCGGCGTCACCGCGGAGGTGCTGGCGGAGCGCTTCAGCGTGACGGTGCGGACCATCTACCGGGACCTGGACGCGTTGCGCGCCGCGGCGCTGCCAGTGGGCGCGGAGCGGGGCAGGGGCGGCGGCTATGCGCTGGACCGGGGCTACAGCCTGCCTCCGGTGAACTTCACCGCGCGCGAGGCGGCGCTGGTGGTGGCGCTGGGGCGATTCGCCATCGGCATGCGGCTGTTGCCCTTCACGGGGACGCTGGAGTCGGCGCTCGACAAGGTGCGCTCGGCGCTGTCCACGTCCGCGCAGCGGGAGCTCCTGGACCGGCTGCGCGAGCTGACGTTCCTGGGCGTGCCGTCGCTGCCCACGCGCAAGCCCGTGCGCGAGGCTCTGGAGCGCGCGTGGTTCGAGCGGCAGCCGCTGCGCATCACCTACGTGGACGGCAACTTCCTGGAGACGGTGCGCGAGGTACGCATCGAGTCCGTGGTGATGGACCGGCACGAGACGCGGCTGGACGCGGTGGACCTGGCGTCTGGCGAACGGCGCCACTTCCGGCTGGACCGCATCACCCGGGCGGAAGTGGTGGGGGCCTGACGCGCGAGGCAGGGGACGCGCGAGGGCCGGCCCTTCGACCCGGCGGGCTGAGCCGGGTGGAATGTGCACAGCATGAAGGTCAGGGGCTCCGAGCCCCAGCGCTTCCAGGAGATCCGTCCGGTGTCTTCCCCTCTTCCGCGGCACGTGCGCGTCGCCATCGTGGGTGCGGGCTTCGCCGGGCTGGGCATGGCCATCCGGCTGAGGCAGGAAGGCATCAACGACTTCGTCATCCTGGAGCGCGCGGGCGACGTGGGGGGCGTCTGGCGCGACAACGTCTATCCCGGCTGCGCGTGCGACGTGCAGTCGCTGCTCTATTCGTTCTCCTTCGCGCCGAACCTCGGCTGGTCGCGCGTCTACTCACCGGGCTGGGAGATCCAGGCGTACCTGCATGACTGCGTGCGGCGGTTCCAGTTGGAATCCTTCCTGCGCTTCGGGCACGCGGTCCTCTCCTCGAAGTGGGACGTGACGACGCGGCGCTGGGTGCTGGAGACGTCCCACGGCGTCCTCACCGCGGACGTCTTCGTGGTCGCGGTAGGCACCTTGAGCGAGCCCGTGATTCCACCGCTGCCCGGCCTGGAGCGCTTCCGGGGCAAGGTGATGCACTCGGCGCGGTGGGATGTGAGCTACGCGCTGGCCGGACGTCAGGTGGGCGTGGTGGGCACGGGCGCGTCGGCGGCGCAGATCGTGCCGGCCATCCAGCCGGAGGTGGGCCGGCTCGTCCTCTTCCAGCGCACGCCCGCGTGGGTGTTGCCCCGGGGCGACAAGCCCAACAGCGCCCTGCGAAAGGCCCTGTACCGGTGGGTGCCGGGCGCGCGGTGGCTTCTGCGTGAGGCGCTGCGCGTCCTGCGCGACAGCCTGGCCCTGGGCTTCCAGCACCCGTGGATCTTCCGGCTCGCGCAGCGAGGGGTGCTCTGGCACATGCTGAAGGGGGTGAAGGACCCGTCGCTCCGCGACCGGCTCACGCCCCGGTACACGATGGGGTGCAAGCGCATCCTCGTCTCCGACGACTACCTGCCGGCCCTCACGCGCCCGAACGTGGAGGTCGTCACCGCGTCCATCCGCGAAGTGCGCGAGGACGCGGTCGTCACCGCGGATGGCGCCGTCCATCCGGTGGACACGCTCATCTTCGGCACCGGCTTCCAGGCGACGGACATGCCCCTGGGGCACCACATCCAGGGCAGGGACGGCCGGACGCTCGCGCAGGTGTGGGCGGGCAGTCCCCGGGCCTTCCTGGGCACCACCGTGAGCGGCTTCCCCAACCTCTTCCTCCTGGAGGGGCCCCACACCACCCTGGGCCACACCTCCGTGCTGTTGATGATGGAAGCCCAGGTGGAGCACGTGCTGGGCGCGCTGCGCTACCTGGAGGCCCGGGGCGCCGCCGCCGTGGAGCCGGATCCACGAGCCCAGGACGCCTTCATGCGCGACCTGGATGCGCGGCTGTCCCGCTCCGTATGGAACCAGGGCGGGTGCCGGAGCTGGTACATGGATGCCTCGGGGCGCAACTCCGCCCTCTGGCCTGGCTCCTCCACGTCCTTCCGCCACCGGGTGGAGCACTTCGAGCCGTCGGACTACGTCACGCTTCCCCGGGCGAGCGTGCCTCTCACGCTCCGGTCTTGAGGCGAATCGCGGGGCTCAGGACTTCTTCGCGCGCTTCCGGGTCGCGGTCTTCCTCGCGGTGGCGGGCGCGCGCTTCTTCGCCGTCGCACGGCGGGCGGCCACGGTGGTTCGCGTCTTCTTGGCGCCGGAGCGTTTGGCGGCGGGCTTCGCGCGCTCTTGCGACGCGTGGTAGCGCTCCAGGAGCTTCGTGCCCTTGGTGGCGAGCCGCTTCGCTCCAGCGGTGTCCTTTGGCACGGGTTCGCCCCAGGCGCGAGCGGACAGGGCGAGGCGCGTGGGCTTGCCCTGATCATCCACCATGGGCCCGCGCGGGTGCGCGAAGTGGCGGCGCAGGAAGCTGCCCTTCCTGCGCAGCTTCTCCGGCGTGTCCTCCTTGCCCTTCACGCCGGGCTTGAGGTTCGCGCCTTCCTTCTCGTGGAACCACTCGCGGCCCGCGGCGGTGAGCCCGCCCTTTGGATCCTTCAGGCGCCGCGTGCGCGTGACGCTCTTGCGAGTGGGTGAACGGGTCGGCATCGGACGTGCTCCTCTTTGAACGCCGGTGAAGGCTTCCGCATGAGAGGTAGGTCGTCCCGGCCCTGCAGGCACGACGTGACAGGCTGCCTGCTTCCTACGGCGTGGGTTTCGCCTCCGGGGACACCAGCGAGTCCGCCAGCGCACGGATGGCGCGCGCGTGCGAGTGCCACATGTCTTCGCCGTTGAAGATGTCCAGCGGACGCTGGGGTGGCAGGCCCCGGGCCTCGTGGTCCTGGCCCTTCGCGTCGGCGTAGTGCTCGTTCGACAGGTGCACCGTCCATCCGTTGGGCAGCGGCTTGACGAGCATGTCGGAGAACGCGCCTCGCGTGGCCGTGCCCACGTGGACGACGTTCGGGAGCGCGCGCAGGGCCAGCGTGAGGACCTCGCCCGCGCTCACCGTGACGTCGCTGGTCACCACGTACACGGGCCCGTGGAAGGACGGACGTGACGAGGGCTGGAGCGTGAACTCCTGCGGCGGAACGTCCTTCGCGCCCGTCGCCCACTTGGAATACGCGCGCCCGGGTTGCGCCGTGAAGCGCTCCGCGACGGCGCGAGCCACGGCGTCGTAGCCGCCCCGGTTGTTGCTCACGTCCAGGATGACCGCGTTCGCACCCGCGAAGGTTGTCAACGCCTCGTCCAGCACCGGCTCCAGCGCGGCCAGCTCCTGGGCCAGCGTGGGCGTCCTTCCTTCCTCCCCGGCGACGAAGCCGCCCATCGTCAGCAGGTTGAGGTAGCCGACGCGGGGCGCGGCGAAGCCCCAGAGGACGCGCTGGTTTCCGACATGATGGCCCTCGCCGCGCAGCACGGTCTGGAGGGTGCCGTCGCGGTAGGCGCGCATCCATTCGCGCTGCACCTCGCGCTCGGGACGCGCCGTCGCGGCGGCTGCCTGCTCCAGCATGGCGAAGGTGCCCGTGGGTTGGGGCTCGTACGTCAACGTGTCCGAGTCCGCGTCGCCCGCGATCAGCTCCACGTGCGCATCGTTCAGCGAACGGAGCGCGTCCGCGAAGAGGGTGAACAGCGCGCGGCCGTCCATGCCCGGCGTCACCCGCGAGCGCTGCGCGTCCAGGCGGGCCAGCCAGTCCGGGTCTCGCTGGGGGAAGGAGGCGTAGTGCTCCGCGAAGGTCGCCCGGAACACGTCGAACAGCTCCAGCGCGCTCCACACATGCGGCGTGTCGCAGCGGGCGGGCAGGGCGGCCAGCCGGTCGAAGCGGTAGCGCGTCTCCCCCGGCCCGGCGAGGAAGTCCCGGACGTCCGCCGAGGGCCCCGGCTCCTGCACCCCGAACATCTCCATGAGCTCCGCCGACGATGCCGGATCCGGATGGCACCCCGCAGCCGTCTCGTGGTGCAGGCGCAGGCCCTCCGGCGTCACCGAGAGCAGCCAGCCGTACCCGCGCGAGCGCCACACGCCATGCGCGTCCGAGGCGCTGGCCTTCGGCGTGGCGTGCGGCGTGGCGCATGCGGCAATCAGTCCTGCGAGGACGAGGAGAACGGCGTCGCGCCAACTTCCTCCACCACCCGACACCCCACCGCGAGCGGGACGGGGGATGCGGAGCGTGCGCTATAAACCTCGCGCGGGGTGGAGGTGGCCTGCCCGCTGATGGGAGACATCATGGGTGGAGTCGCTCGGAAGTTGGGATGGGTGGCCCTCGCGCTGGCCGGGGCCTTCTGTCTGGGCGTGGTGGCGCTGCACCGGGGAGAGTCCATCAGTGCCATCTGGCTGGTGGCCGCCTCGGTCGCAACCTTCATGCTGGGATATCGTTTCTACGGCCGTTTCATTGCCGAAAAAGCGCTCCAGGTCGACCCGTCCCGCGCCACGCCCGCGGAGCGCCGCAACGACGGCCTGGACTACGTACCCACGGACCGGTGGGTCGTGTTCGGCCACCACTTCGCGGCCATCGCGGGCGCGGGGCCGCTGGTGGGCCCGGTGCTGGCGGCGCAGATGGGCTACCTGCCCGGTACGCTCTGGATATTGGCGGGCGTGGTGGTGGCCGGCGCGGTGCAGGACTTCGTGACGCTGTTCCTGTCCGTGCGCCGCGACGGCAAGTCGCTGGGCGACATGGTGCGCATGGAGCTGGGGCCCGCGGCCGGCGTGACGGCCATGGTGGGCGTGCTGATGATCATGATGATCATCCTCGCGGTGCTTGCGCTGGTGGTGGTGAAGGCGCTGACGCACAGCCCCTGGGGCACCTTCACCGTGGCGATGACCATCCCCATCGCGGTGGCCATGGGCCTGTACCTGCGCTACGTGCGGCCCGGCAAGGTGCTGGAGGTGTCCATCGTCGGCTTCGTGCTCCTGATGCTCAGCATCTGGCTGGGTGGTCAGGTCTCCGAGTCCGCCACCTGGGGCCCCTGGTTCACCTTCGACAGCCGCACGCTGGCGTGGCTGCTCATCGGCTACGGGTTCTGCGCGGCGGTGCTGCCGGTGTGGCTGCTGCTCGCGCCGCGCGACTACCTGTCCACCTTCCTGAAGATTGGCACCGTGCTGCTGCTGGCGGTGGGCATCGTGCTGGCGGCGCCGCACATGAAGATGCCGGCGGTGACGCGGTTCGTGGACGGCTCCGGGCCGGTGTTCTCCGGCAGCCTCTTCCCGTTCCTCTTCATCACCATCGCGTGTGGCGCGGTGTCCGGGTGGCACTCGCTCATCGCGTCCGGCACCACGCCGAAGATGCTCGCCACGGAGGGCGACGCGAAGCTCGTGGGTTACGGCGCCATGCTGATGGAGGCCTTCGTGGCCATCATGGCGCTCATCGCCGCGTCGGTTCTGGAGCCGGGCGTCTACTTCGCCATGAACTCGCCCGCGGCGCTCATCGGCACCGAAGCGGCGCAGGCGGCGGCGACGATCAGCCAGTGGGGCTTCGTCATCACCCCGGAGGTGCTGGAGCAGACGGCGCGCGACATCGGTGAGACGACCATCCTGTCCCGCGCGGGCGGCGCGCCCACGCTGGCGGTGGGCATGGCGCAGATCCTCCACGGGCTGGTGTCCGGCAAGGGGATGATGGCCTTCTGGTACCACTACGCCATCCTCTTCGAGGCCCTCTTCATCCTCACCACCGTGGACGCCGGCACGCGCGTGGGGCGCTTCATGATTCAGGAGCTGGCGGGCCTGGTGTACGCGCCGCTCAAGCGCACGGAGTCCTGGGGCGCGAACCTGCTGGCCACCGGGCTGTGCGTGGCCGCCTGGGGCTACTTCCTCTACCAGGGCGTGGTGGATCCGCTGGGCGGCATCAACACGCTGTGGCCGCTGTTCGGCATCGCCAACCAGATGCTCGCGGCGGTGGCGCTCACGCTGGCCTGCGTGACGCTGGTGAAGATGAAGCGCGAGCGCTACGTCTGGGTGCCCGGCATCCCCGCCGCGTGGCTTGTGCTGTGCACGCTCACCGCCGGCTTCCAGAAGGTGTTCGGCGGCGACGTGCGCGTGAGCTTCGTGGCCCACGCGCGGGCCTTCTCCCAGGCGGTGGCCGAAGGGCGTCTCATCGCCCCGGCGAAGTCCGTGGAGGAGATGGAGGCCATCATCCACAATGACTACCTGGATGCCGGCCTCACCGTGTTCTTCATGGGGGTGGTGGTGGCGACCATCCTCTTCGGCCTGCGCGCCGCGCTCCGAGCCCGGAGCTCGCCGGTGCCCACGTCGCACGAGACGCCCTACGTGGCCGCCGCCGCCGTCCCGGTGAAGCCGTGAGGCGCGGATTCGTTCAGGCACTCCAGCGCGGCTGGCGGCAGGCCGTGCGCACCGCGCGGTCGATGATTGGCGTGCCGGATTACGACACCTACGTCGCCCACATGCGCCGTCACCATCCGGACAAGGCAGTGATGACCTACGCGGAGTTTTTCAACGACCGCCTCCAGGCCCGCTACCGCGGCGGTGGCGGCCGGTGCTGCTGAGCGGATGAGGCGTTGAGTCTTCCGGATAAAACTGCTTAGTGGGTTTTACGGGTCAGGCCCGTTCAACCTCTTCGCAGGAGTCTGCCGTGTCTCGTACCTCGACGCCGTTCCGGATGTGGGCGCTGGGCGCCGTGTTTCTCGCATCGTTGGGAGGTTGTTCGGGCCCGGAGGACGCGCCTGCCGCCGGTGAGCCGGTGGGGAAGGTGGAGTCCGCCGCGCTGTCGACGCGGGTGGTGGGCTACCTGCCGACGTGGGCGGGGGACGTGAACACGTTGCAGTACTCGAAGCTGTCTCACATCAACTACGCGTTCGCGCTGCCCACGGCGTCCGGCGGGCTCACGGGGGTGAGCAGCTCTGACGCGCGGCTGCGCTCGCTGGTGACGCAGGCGCATGCGCAGGGCGTGAAGGTGCTCATCGCCGTAAGCGGCTGGAACGACGGCAACGACAGCGCCTTCGAGCAGATGGCGGCCAACGCGGGCACGCGCACGGCGTTCGTGAACACGGTGGTGAACTTCGTCAACGCGGCCGGGCTGGACGGCGTGGACATTGACTGGGAGTACCCGGACCCCGGCACGTCGGGGAACAACTACGCGGCGCTGATGCGCGAGCTGGGCACGGCCATGCACAGCCGGGGCAAGCTGCTCACGGCGGCGGTGGTGGCCAACGGCTACACGGGCGGCGGCGTGCAGGCGTCCGTGTTCAGCGACGTCGATTTCCTCAACATCATGGCGTACGACGGCGGGCAGCCGCATTCGACGTATGACCTGGCGGTCCAGTCGCTGAACTACTGGAAGGGGCGCGGCCTGCCGGCGTCCAAGGCGGTGCTGGGCGTGCCGTTCTACGGGCGCTCGCCGTCGAGCTACGTGGGCTATTCGGAGCTCGTCGCTCGCGACTCGCAGGCGCCCTACAAGGACAACGTGGGGGACGTCTATTACAACGGCATCGCGACCATCCAGGCGAAGACGCAGCTGGGGAAGCAGAACGGCGGCGTGATGATCTGGGAGCTGTCCCAGGACACGTCCGGGAGCACGTCGCTGCTCAACGCCATCTACTCCGTGGCGCAGGGCACGGGCGGCGCGGGGGCGTACCGGCTGGTGACCAAGGCCTCCGGCCGGTGCGTGGACATCAACGGCCCCAGCACGGCGGACGGCGCCACCATCCACCAGTGGGCCTGCCACACGGGCACCAGCCAGCAGTGGTCGATGGAGGCGACGGACAGCGGCTACTACCGCTTCGTGTCGCGCTACAGCGGCAAGGCGCTGGACGTGCGGGACGTGAGCACGGCGGACGGCGCGGGGCTCCAGCAGTGGTCCTACGGCGGCGGGAGCAACCAGCAGTTCAAGCCGGTGGCGCTGGGCAACGGCTACCACCGGCTGGAGGCACGCCACAGCGGGAAGGTGCTGGACGTGACGGGCTGCCAGCAGGGCAGCGGTGACGGCACGCTGCTCCAGCAGTGGACCTGGTCCAACAACGACTGCCAGCAGTTCCGGCTGGAAGCGCTGTAGCCCCTTCGAGGGAGGCGGGACCGGCGCGGTGCCGGCCCCGTCGTGCCCCGGGAGCCGTCCCAGGCGCGGTGCGGATGGTATAGGGGCATCCGCGATGACTGATTCACTCTCCCGGTGGGGACAGCTGCTCCGTCGTCCCATCGACCTGGGATGGGAGCGCCTGCGCGCCCCGTATGCGACGGCGCTGGGGGTGTGCTTCGCGGTGCTGGCGCTGCGCTCGCATGCGCGGCTCTTCCAGGCGCACCTGTGGGCGGAAGATGGAGCGGTGTTCCTGACGGATGCGCTCGCGCACGGCTTTGGCGCCACGTTCATCCCCTACGCGGGCTATCTGCACATCGTTCCCCGGCTGCTGGCCTGGGGCCTGTCGCTCCTGCCCATCGAGGCGTTCGCGCTCGGGCTGGCGTTCGTCATCCTGGCCATCAACGCGGCGGTGTTCGCGCTCATCGCGCGGGTCCGCTTCCGCTGGCTGGTGCCCCATGACGGCGTCCGCGTGCTCGCCGCCATGGCGTTCTGCTTCCTGCCGGGGACCTGGGAGGTGACGGGCAACCTCGCCAACCTCCACTCCATCCTCTTCTACGCGGTCATGCTCGTGGCGCTCCAGGACCTGGAGCGGCCTTTGGGAATCGCCGACGGAGTGGTGCTGCTCGCGGCGGCCTCGAGCGCGGGCGAGAGCGTGTTGCTCGCGCCGGTCTTCCTCCTGCGTGGCGTGATGCGGTGGCGTGACGGCCGGCCTTCGCGCGAGGTGCTCTGGGAGGGGCTGGCGGTGGTGGTGCTGACGGTGCCAGCGGGGGTGAACATGGTGCTCTTCCGTCAGTCCGGCATGCCCGCTTCGGACTTCGCCCACTGGCCGCTCTCCCGCATGGCCGAGCACCTCTGGAACACGCTCAACGTCCGCTACGTGCTGCACCCGGTGCTGGGCGACGGAGGGACGATGTCCTATTTCCGCCGGCCGCTCGCGGTCCGGATCCTGGTGGCGTGCGGGTTCATCGCCGTGCTCGCCCTGGGCCTTCGCCGGGTGCCCGCGCGCCCACGCGGGTTGCTGCTGGCCGCCTGCGCGTGCGTCTTCCTGTTGATCCCGCTCACCTGGTACGTGCGCTCCGGATCCGCCGATTACCCCACGTTCGGCAGGTTCTGGGATCCGGGCGTGGTGGAGGACCGCTACATGCTGTTCGCGCTCCCAGCGGGCGTCGTCCTGTGGGTGGCGGCGCTGGCGAGGTTCCGGCCCCTCTTCGCCGCGGGCCTGTGCGTCGCCGTGATGGTGCTGGCCTACCCACGGTGGGCCTTCGAGTCGTGGGGCCCCGAGCGCGACTGGGCCCGGAGCGCCCACCTCATCCGCGTGACCCGCGAGACACCGGGCGCGGAAGCCTCCGTGCCCATCAATCCCATCGGGTGGTCCGTCTTTGTTCGAGGCGCCCCGCGCCCGGGGCCGTGACCGCGGTCAGGGCTCCTGGGCCTTCGCGAGCGCGTCGCGCAGCCTGTCGGCCAGCACCTGGACGTGGGGCGGCTTCAGGAAGGAGTAGTGGTCACCGGGCACCGTGTGCGCGTCCAGCCCGCCGGGCGCGAAGGCGGCCCAGCCGTGGTCCCAGCGTGAGTCCTCCGCTTCGAACACGGTGAAGGGCCCGCTGGCCGGAGGCGGCGCGTAGACCCAGGCCGCGTGCAGGTGGACCTCGAACGCGTGGCGCATCTCGCGCAGCGGCTGCTCCGCCGCGAGCAGGGGCTGGCTGGCCTGCTCCAGCGCCTCCATCCACTGGTGCGCGGAGAGCCCGTCGTTCGGAGGCAGCGGCTGGCCCGAGGCGCGCAGCAGATCCTCCAGGAACATCGCGCTCAGCCGCGCCTTCGCGTTCGCGTCCTCCGGGTTGCCCGAGTGCAGGCTCGCGGAGGTGTCCAGCAGCGCGAGCAGCGCCACCGTCTCGCCTTCGCGACGCAGCTGGTGGGCCATCTCCCACGCGACGCTGCCACCCATGGACCAGCCGCCCAGCAGATAGGGGCCGCGCGGTTGGACCTCGCGTATCGCGCGCACGTAGAGGGCGGCCATCCGCGGAATGGATTCGCAGGGGGGCTCCGCGCCGTCCAGGCCGCGGGCCTGGAGTCCGTAGAAGGGCTGCTTCGGCCCCAGCGCACGGGCCAGCTCCGCGTAGGGCGCGACGTTGCCTCCCACCGCGTGGACGCAGAAGAAGGGACGCACGCCTTCCTGTCCCTCCTGGATCGCGACGAGCGGCGTCCACGGCGTGGCGTCGTCACGGAGCAGGCCCGCGAGGTGCTCCACGGTCGCGTTCTGGAAGAGCGCCGCCACGGGCAGCGGCCGGCCCAGCCTGGCTCGGATGGCGGACTGCAACCGCAAGGTCAGCAGCGAGTGCCCACCCAGTTCGAAGAAGTTGTCGCGCACGCCAATGGGATGCACGCCCAGCACCTCCTCCCAGATGCGCACGAGCCGCAGCTCCAGCGGCGTCCGGGGCGCCACCAGGGCCCGCGTGGCTTCACGGCCTCCTTCGGGCGCGGGCAGCGCCTTGCGGTTCACCTTGCCCGAGGGCGTCAGTGGGAACTGCTCCAGCGGGACCCAGCGCGCGGGCACCATGTATTCCGGCAGCCGCTGCTGGAGGAAGCTCCGCAGCGCGCCGACGTCCAGCGCCTTCCCGGCGGCGCCCACCACCCAGGCCACCAGCCGCTTCTGGCCGCTGCCGTCGTCCCTCGCATCGACGATGCAATCCCGCACCGACGGGTGCTGCGCCAGCGCCGCTTCGATTTCTCCCAGCTCGATGCGGAAGCCGCGCACCTTCACCTGCGCGTCGCGTCGTCCGAGGTACTCCAGCGTGCCGTCCGGCAGGAACCGGGCCCAGTCGCCCGTGCGGTACAGCCGGCCTCCCGGCGTGGGGCTGTGAGGGTCGGGGATGAAGCGGTCGGCGGTGAGGCCGGGCTGCTCCAGGTAGCCGCGGCAGACCTGGACGCCGCCCACGTACAGCTCGCCCGTCACGCCTCGCGGCACCGGGCGCAGGTGCGCGTCCAGCACGTGGATGGCCACGTTGCTCAACGGCTTACCAATGGAGGGCAGGTCCGGCCACGCCGCCGGGTCTCCCTTCAGCGACAGCGACGTCACCGCGTGGGCTTCGGAGGGCCCATAGTGGTTGTGCAGCACGGCGCCCGTGCGCTTCATGAAGCGGCGGAGCGCGGGCGTCATGCGCAGCTGCTCGCCCGCGACCATGATCTCCCGGACGCGAGTGGGGAAGGTGCCCTCGCGCTCGGCTACCTCCGCCAGGTTCTGGAGCGCGACGAAGGGCATGAAGAACCGCTCGATGCCCGCGCCTTCCAGCAGCGCGAGGAGCTGACTTGCGTCGCGGCGGACCTCGTCGGTGAGCAGCACCAGCTCGCCGCCCGCGGCCCAGGTCGCGAACAGCTCCTGGAAGGACACGTCGAAGCTCAGCGCGGAGAACTGGAGCGTGCGCGCCCCGGGCGCCACCGAGTCTCCCAGCTGCCAGTGGAGCAGGTTCACCAGCGCCTCGCGGTGCATGGCGATGCCCTTGGGCGTGCCGGTGGAGCCGGAGGTGAAGATGACGTAGGCGAGCGCCTGTGCGTTGCCCACGAGGTCGGGACGCGCGTCGGACTCACGGGAGAGGAGGTCCGCCTGCGTGTCGAGCTCCAGCGACAGCGCGGTGCCGCTGGCCAGGACGCCGCGCAGCGCACGCGACGTGAGCAGCACCGCCGCCCCCGACGCCTGGAGCATGGCGGTGAGCCGCTCCGGCGGATAGGCCGGATCCAGCGGCACGTAGGCGCCCCCCGCCTTGAGCGTTCCCAGCACGGCTACGGCGAGTTCCAGCGAGCGGTGCAGATGGATGCCTACGCGGACGTCGGCGGTCACGCCATGCCGGCGCAGGTGGTGCGCCAGCTGGTTGGAGCGGCGCTCCAGCTCTCCGTAGGTGAGCGACTCAGCTCCGAAGCGCACTGCGATGGCATCAGGCGTGCGCGTGGCCGTGGCCTCGAAGAAGGCATGGACGCCAGGCACGGCGGGATAGGGCACCGACTGGAGCGTCCACTGCGCGAGCTGCCGCTGCTCCGCGTCGGTGAGCAGGGGCAGCGTGGCCAGCGGGGCGTCCGGTGCCGCGAGCGCGCTTTCGAGGAGCTGGGTGTAGTGGTCCGCGAAGCGCGCGACCGTGTCTTCGTCGAAGAGGGCGGTGTTGTACTCCCAGGCGCTCGACCAGCCCTCGGGCGACTCGCGCACGAAGAGGGTGAGGTCGAACTTGGCCATGCCGGGCTCGAAGGTCAGCGCCCGCACGGAGACACCGGGCAGCTCCCAGGGGGCTCCGGCGTTCTGGAAGACGAACATCACCTGGAACAGCGGCGAGCGGCTCAGGTCCCGCGAGGGGACGAGCGCATCGACGAGCTGTTCGAAGGGCATGTCCTGGTGGGCGTAGGCACCAAGGCAGGCCTCGCGAACGCGGCCCAGCAGCGCGCGGAAGCTCTCCGCGCCGGAGGCATCCACGCGAAGGGCGAGGGTGTTGGTGAAGAAGCCGATGAGGTTCTCCACTTCGCGACGGCCACGCCCGGCGATGGGGGTGCCGACGACGATGTCCTCCTGGCCGCTGTGACGGGCGAGCAGCGCGTGGAAGCCCGCGAGCAGCAACATGAAGGGCGTGACACCCGCATCGCGCGCCAGTGACTGGATGGCGGCGGGCAGGGAAGCAGGCAGTGGGCGCGAGAACTGGAGGCCCTTGAAGGACTGCACGGGCGGACGCGGCCGGTCCGTGGGCAGGTCCAACGTGGGCGGCGCGCCGTCCAGGTGCTGCTTCCACCACGCGCGCTGCGCCTCCAGGGTTTCCCCCTGCATCACCTGCCGCTGCCAGGCGGCGAAGTCCGGGTACTGCACGGGGAGCAGGGGCAGGGCCGGGGATTCGTGCCGCAGGCTGGCGGCGTAGAGGGCCTTGAACTCACGCACCAGGATGTCGATGGACCAGAAGTCACAGACGATGTGGTGCATGACCAGCAGCAGCGTGTGACGCTCCGGCGCGGTGCGCACCAGCGTGGCACGCACGAGAGGGCCATGCTCCAGGTCGAAGGGCTTGCGCACCTCCGCTTCCGCACGCTGACGGAGCGCATCCTCCGAGGCCTCCTCCAGCGCGAGCGTCAGGGGCTGATGCGCACGGACGTGCTGCACGGGCTGGCCGTGCGCTTCGGAGAAGGTGGTGCGCAGGGCTTCGTGGCGCTGGACGAGCGCCTCCAGCGCGGCCTCCAGCGCGCGGGCATCCAGTGGCCCCTCCAGCTGGAAGAAGAAGGGCACGTTGTACGCGTAGCCTTCCGGATCCAGCCGCGCGAGGAACCACAGCCGCTGCTGCGCGAAGGACAGCGGCAGCGGCTGCTCGCGCGACACCTCGGCGATGGGGGGCGTCGGCGGCCCATGGCCCCCCTTCTTCAAGGCCTCCAGGCGCTCGGCGAACCTTGCCACCGTGGGTGCTTCGAAGAGCAGGCGCACGGGGACGTCCTGCTGGAGCACGTCCCGCAGGCGCGACACCACGCGCGTGGCCAGGAGTGAGTGGCCTCCCAGCTCGAAGAAGTTGTCGTGCGCGCCCACGCGGCTCACGTTCAAGAGGGGCGCCCACAGCTCCGCGACCAGGGACTCCCAGCCCTCTCGCGGCGCGACGTAGGTGTCCTTGCTCCCGCTCGCGTCGGGGGCGGGCAGTGCCTTGCGGTCCACCTTTCCCGAAGGCGTGAGCGGCAGCCGCTCCAGCTTCACGATGGCGGAGGGCACCATGTGCCCCGGCAGCTTCGCGACGAGGCGGGTGCGCAGCGCGACCTGCTCCACCTCCGCGCCGACGACGTAGGCCACCAGGCGCTTGTCACCGGGGACGTCCTCGCGCACGACGATGACCGCGTCCGTGACGCCCTCCGAGTCCTTGAGGGCGGTTTCGATTTCTCCCGGCTCGATGCGGAAGCCGCGCACCTTCACCTGCGAATCGTTCCGGCCGAGGAAGTCGAGCACGCCGTCGGCGCGCCACCTCGCGCGGTCTCCTGTGCGATACAGCCGCGCTCCTGGCGTGGTGCTGAACGGATGCGGAACGAAGCGCTCCGCCGTCAGCGCGGGCTGGTGCAGGTAGCCCCACGCCAGGCCATCACCGCCCACGTACAGCTCACCCGCCACGCCCACGGGGGCCGGGGCGCCCAGCGCGTCCAGCACGTAGGCCTGCGAGTTGGCGATGGGGGCACCGATGGGAATGGGGGCTCGCGCATCCGCGGGGACGGTCAGCCGGTGCGCGGTGGAGAGGGTCGTGTTCTCCGTGGGGCCGTAGGCGTTGACGATGAGCTGGCCCTCTTCCAGAAGTCTCCGCGCGGCCACCGGAGACATCACGTCTCCGCCCGTCAACACCTGCCGTACGCT
Source organism: Corallococcus sp. CA054B (assembly GCF_003611625.1). Taxonomy (NCBI): domain Bacteria; kingdom Pseudomonadati; phylum Myxococcota; class Myxococcia; order Myxococcales; family Myxococcaceae; genus Corallococcus; species Corallococcus sp. CA054B. The sequence goes on along the minus strand of NZ_RAVY01000014.1, from coordinate 36,482 downwards.
CGCGAGCGCGCGGGGCTGCGCCATCACCATCTGCTCGAACAGCGCGGTCGTGAGGAACAGCGTGGTGATGCCTTCGCGCTCCAGCGTCGCACCCAGCTCCTCCAGCGACGGCGAGTGGGCCGGGAAGACGACCAGCTTCGCGCCGTGCAGCAGCGCGCCCCACAGCTCCAGCGTCGCCGCATCGAAGGAGATGGGCGCCAGCTGGAGGAACACCTCCTCCGGCCCGAACCGCGCGTAGTTCGCGCCCGTCACCAGCCGCACCACGCCCCGATGCGGGATGCACACGCCCTTGGGGCGGCCGGTGCTGCCGGACGTGTACATGACGTAGGCCAGCGCGTCGGGAGGCACGTGGATGCGCGGCGCCTGCGTGGACTCCCGCGCGAACGGATGCCACGACGGCTCCAGCACCACCACCCGCGCCTCCAAGGCCGCGAGCTTCTCTTCCTGTCCCGGCTGCACGAGCAGCACTGGCAGCCGCGTGTCCCGGGCCATGAAGAGGAGGCGCTCGGCAGGGTAGGACGGGTCCAACGGGACGTAGGCGCCACCGGCCTTGAGGATGGCCAGCGTGGCCACCACCATCTCCAGCGAGCGGCCGGTGCACAGGCCCACCGGGGTGCCTGCGCCCACGCCCAGTCCCCGCAGGTGATGCGCGAGCTGGTTCGCGCGGGCGTCCAGCTCCGCGTACGTCAGGTGGTTGCCCTCGAACGCCACCGCGATGGCGTGCGGCGCGCGCGCGGCATGCGCTTCGACGAGGGAGGGCAGGGACGCATCGCGCGGATAATCCGCGTGGGTGTCATTCCAGGACACCAGCAACTGCTGACGCTCGTCCTCGGAGAGCAGCGGGATGCGGGAGAGGGGCCGCTCGAAGTCGGAGACGGCGGCCTCCAGCAGCAGCGTGTAGTGCGCGGCCATGCGCGCCACCGTCGCCTCCTCGAAGAGGGCGGTGTTGTATTCCCAGAGGAAGCCCAGGCCCTCCTGGGATTCCTGCGCGAAGAGGGTGAGGTCGAACTTCGACATCCCCGTCTCCACATCCAGCGGCTCCACGGCCAGCTCCGGCAGGGCCCGCGCCGGAGCGCCTCCGGCGTTCTGGAGGACGAACATCACCTGGAACAGCGGCGCGCGGCTGGAGTCGCGCTCGGGCTGGAGCGCGTTCACCAGCTGCTCGAAGGGCAGGTCCTGGTGGGCGAAGGACTCCAGCGTCACGTCGCGCGCGAGCTCCACCAGGTCGTGGAAGCTCGTGTCCCGGGTCGCGGTGAGCCGCAAGGGCACCGTGTTGATGAAGAAGCCGACCAGCCCCTCCAGCTCCTGCCTCTGACGGCCCGCGAGCGGCGCACCGATGACGAGGTCGTCCTGCCCGCTGTAGCGGGAGAGCAGGGCGTGGAAGCCCGCCAGCAGCAACATGAAGGGCGTCACGCCATGGCGCTGCCCCAGGGCCTCCACCGCCCGGGACAGCGCGGGTGAGGCCTTCCATGCGAGGTGCGCGCCCTCGAAGGTCTGCACCGCTGGACGCGGCCGGTCCGTGGGCAGCATCAGGGCAGGAGGCGCATCCTGGAGCCGGGCCTTCCACCATCCGAGCCGCTCATCCACCGTCGCGCCCACCCATGCCAGGCGCTGCCAGCGCGCGAAGTCCGCGGGCTGGAGGGGCAGCGCGGGAAGCTCCGCCGCGGATCCACCTGTCTCCTCGCGGTAGAGCGCCTTCAGCTCGCGCTCCATCACGCCCAGCGACCAACCGTCGCAGATGATGTGGTGCAGCGTGATGAGCAGGGCATGGTCCCCATCACCCACGCGCACCAGCGTCGCGCGCAGCAGGGGGCCTTCGGCGAGGTCGAAGGGACGGCGCACCTCCGCCTCCGCCCGACGCGTGAGCGCTTCTGAGGAGGTCACCTGTTCGCGGCGCAAGAGCACGTCCATTGCCGGAGCAATGCGCTGCACCGGCTGACCCTGGTGCTCCACGAAGGTCGTGCGCAGCGCCTCGTGGCGCTGGACCAGGCGCTGAAGACTCCGCTCCAGCGCATCCGCGTCCAGGGGACCGGTCCAGCGCGTGAACCAGGGCAGGTTGTACGAGAACCCGTCCGGATCCATCCGGGTGAGGAACCACAGGCGCGCCTGCGCGAAGGACAGGGGCGGTGTCTCTCCAAATGGGCGCGGCAGGAGCGGCGGCTCCGCGTCCTGCCCCGCCTCCGGCTTCAGCGAGGCCAGGTGCTCCGCCAATTCCTCCACGGTGGGGAAGGCGAACAGCGCGCGTACGGGCAGATCCACCTGGAGCCGGTCGCGCAACCGCGACGTCACCTGCGTCGCCAGGAGTGAGTGGCCTCCGAGTTCGAAGAAGTGACCGTGCACCCCCACGCGTGGCAGTTGCAGCAGCGCGGCGAAGACGGCCGCCACCTCCGTCTCCAGCGGCGTGCGCGGGGCCACGAAGTCCCGGGCTGCTTCCGCGTCGTCGTCCGGGGCCGGCAGGGCGCGGCGGTCCAGCTTGCCGCTGGGCGTGAGCGGGAACGCATCCAGCAGCACGAAGGCCGCGGGCACCATGTACTCCGGCAGCCGCTCGCGCAGCGCCGCCTTGAGTTCCCCTGCGTCCACGGACGCCCCTGGCTGCGTCACCACGTAGGCCACCAGGTGCTTGCCCCGGGCCGCGTCCTCGCGGGCCACCACCGCCACGTCCTTCACGCCCGGCAGCTTCGCCACCGCCGCCTCCACCTCCGGCAGCTCGATGCGGTAGCCGCGCAACTTCACCTGCGCGTCGCGCCGGCCCAGGAACTCCAGCGTGCCGTCCGGCAGGTATCTGGCGAAGTCACCGGTGCGGTACATCCGCGCGCCCGGGTGCGGGCTCAGCGGATCCGGCACGAAACGCTCCGCCGTCAGGTCCGGCCGGTGCAGGTAGCCTCGCGCCAGTCCCGCCCCGCCGATGAACAGCTCGCCCGCGACGCCCACCGGCACCGGCTCGCCGTGCGCGTCCAGCAGGTACGTCCGCGCGTTGGTGATGGTGCGGCCGATGGGCGGCAGGTCCGGCCACGCATCCGGGTTTCCCTTGAGCACGTGCGCCGAGGCCGCGTGCGTCTCCGTGGGGCCGTAGTGGTTGTCCAGCACGCACCCGTCCAGCGCGTGGAGCAGCCTGCGCAGCGCGGGCGTCATCCGCAGTTGCTCGCCGGCGGTGTTGATCTCCCGCAGCGACGTGGGCACCAGCCCTTCCGCGTCCGCCACCTCCGCCAGGTGCTGGAGCGCGACGAAGGGCAGGAAGATGCGCTCCACGCCATACGCGCGCATCAGCGTGAGCAGCGCCCGGCCGTCGCGCCGCGTGTCCTCCGGCATGAGCACCAGCTCGCCGCCCGCGGCGAAGGTGGGCAGCATCTCCTGGAAGCACACGTCGAAGCTCAGCGCGGAGAACTGGAGCGTGCGCCCCCGGGGCGCGGCGGAGCGGCGCACCTGCCACTGGATGAGGTTGAGCAGCGGGCGGTGCGGCATCGCCACGCCCTTGGGCACGCCCGTGGAGCCGGACGTGAAGATGACGTAGGCCAGCGTGTCCGGCCCTCCCACGGGCTCGGGCGCTGTCGCGGGCGTGCCGGGGTCGTCCTCCAGGAACAGCCGCTCCACGCCGTCCTCCGGCAGGCCGGACGCCAGCGAGCGCCGGGTGACGAGCACCTTCGCGCGCGACGTCTGGAGCATCAGCGCCAGCCGCTCCGGCGGATAGGCCGGATCCAACGGGCAGTAGGCCGCCCCCGACTTGAGGATGCCCAGCACGCCCACCGCCAGCTCCAGCGAGCGGTCCACGCACAGCCCCACCGCCGTGTCCGGCGTCACGCCGCGCGCCCTCAGCGCGTGGGCCACCCGGTTCGCCCGGGCCTCCAGCTCCGCGTACGTCAGGTGCGCATCCCCGAAGCGCACCGCCACCGCGTCCGGGCTCCTGCGCACGCTGTCCTCGAAGAGGGCGTGCACGCCGGAGCGCACCGGCACCTCCGCGAAGGTGTCGTTCCAGTCCACCACCGCGCGCTCCCGCTCGCGCGGCGTCAGCAGGGGGAGCGCGGAGACAGGAGCCTCCGGCCGGGCGACGGCGCCCTCCAGCAGGCGCGCGTAGTGCGCGGCCATGCGCGCCACCGTCCCCTCGTCGAAGAGGTCCGCGTTGTACTCCCAGCGGGCCTCCATGCCGCTAGGGTCCTCGTAGAGGAAGAGGGTGATGTCGAAGCGCGCGACGCCGGGCTCGAAGTCCACCTCCGTCACGGTGAGGCCGGGCCACTTGAGCGCGGCCCACGGCGAGTTCACGTGCACGAACATCGCCTGGAACAACGGCGAGCGGCTGGGGTCGCGCTGGGGCACCAGCAGGTCCACCAGTTGTTCGAAGGGCATGTCCGGGTGCGCGTACGCGCCCAGGCACACGTCGCGCACGCGGGCGAGCAGCGCCAGGAACGTCGGGTCGCCGGACGCGTCCAGCCGCAGCGCCAGCGTGTTGGCGAAGAAGCCGATGAGTCGCTCCACCTCGCGACGGCCGCGCCCCGCCACGGGCGTGCCCACCACCAGGTCCTCCTGCCCGCTGTAGCGCAGCAGCAGCACCTGGAACGCCGCCAGCAGCGCCATGTACGGCGTGACGGCCGCCTTGCGGCTCAGCTCTCGGATGCCCGTGGCCAGCGCTGGAGGCATGGGCAGGCGGTACACCGCGCCCCGCGACGTCTGGCGCGGCGGGCGGGGCCGGTCCGTGGGCAGCTCCAGCGCGGGCGGCGCTCCCGAGAGCCGCTCCTTCCACCACGCGCGCTCGGCCTCCAGGAAGTCGCCCGTGAGCGTCTGGCGCTGCCAGTGCGCGAAGTCCGCGTACTGCGCCGGCAGCTCCGGCAGGCGGGGCGGCTCGTTGCGCGTGAAGGCGGTGTAGAGCGCGCTCAGCTCGTTCGCCATCCACCCCAGCGACACCGCGTCGCAGACGATGTGGTGCGTGACGAAGAGCAGCGCGTGCTCGTCCGGAGCGAGCCGCGCCAGCGTGGTCCGCACCAGCGGCCCGCGCTCCAGGTCGAAGGGCCCGCGGGCCTCGGCTTCCGCATGGTCGCGAAGGGCGCGCTCACGTGCATCCCCGTGCGTGGACAGGTCCACCCCGCGCAGGGGCACATCCAGCGCCGGAGCGATGCGCTGCACGGGCTGTCCATCCACGGAGGCGAACGTGGTGCGCAGCGATTCATGCCGGGCCACCACGGCCTGGAGCGCCCGCTCCAGCGCGCCCGCGTCCAGCGCCCCTTTCAGCCGCACGAAGAAATAGACGTTGTACGTGGCGCTCGTGCCCTCCAACTGCGCCAGGAACCACAGGCGCTGCTGCATGAAGGACAGCGGGAGCGCCTGAGCGCGGGAGACGAGGGGCAGCGGGGCGCGCTTCTTCCCCGGCGTGGCCGGCGAGGAGGTCGTCATCGGAAGGCTCCGTTACACTTCGAAGGCGGCGAAGCCGCGCGAGCGCAGGGCGCGCAACAGCACGGCGAGGACGAAGAACCCCAGGGCCGCGCTCGCGGTGACCCACCGGATGCCCCAGCGGTCCCCCAGCGCGCCCTGCAACCACACGCCCAACGTGAAGCCCACGAAGAGCAGCATCGCGCTCAGGCTGGCGATGCGCGCCTGGAGCTCGTTGGACACCCGCGCCAGGCACAGCGCGGACAGCCCCGTGAGCGTCAGCATGTACAGCGCGCCCAAGGCCATCACCGCGACCGCCGCGACCGCCAGCGACGGTGACAGCCAGTACGCCGCCGCCGTGGGGCCAATCAGCAGCAGGCCCACTTCCAACAGCCGCCCCTTGCCAAGCCGGTCCGCGAGCGCCCCCGCGCTCAGCGCCGCCAACAGCGAGCCCACGCCCTGACACGTGACGAGCACCGACGTCGCGCCCGCGTCCAGCTGGAACACCTGGATGGCCATCACCGGCGCCAGCGCCGTGAAGGGCGCGATGCACACCGCGATGGCCAGCGTGCCGCCCAGCGCCACCACCAGGGCCTCGTCCGCGAGCGCCACCCGGAAGCCCTGCCGGATGCCCGCCCACAGGCCGCCGAAGTCCGCCGTCTTCCCCGCGGCGGTGGCCCGCACCTGCGTGAGTGACAGCAGCACCGCGGCAAAGGACAGCGTGTTGAGGAGCAGCGCCCAGGCCACGTCCGCGTGCGCGATGACGAGCGCCCCCAGCGCGGGCCCGCAGATGCGGCCCAGGTTGTTCTGCGCGGCGTTGAGGCTGAGCGCGCTGTGCAGGTCCTCCTTCGGCACCGACACGGCGATCATCGCGGAGTACGCGGGCGTGAAGAGCGTCACCGCGCAGCCGTTGAGGAAGGAGATGACCGCCACCCACTGCACGGTCAGCCTTCCGCTGAAGGCCAGCACCGCCAGCGTGCCCGCGAGCACCATCTGCACCAGCGCCCCCACGCCCACCGCCCGGCGCCGGTCGAACCGGTCCCCCAGCGCGCCTCCCAGCGGCGACAGCACGATGGCCGGCAGGAACGTCAGCGCCGCCACGCCCCCCGTCCACTCCGCCCGGCCCGTGACCTTCGTCACGTACACGCCCAGCGCCAGCACCTCCATCCACGTGCCGATGTTGGACAGCGCCGCGCCGCTCCACAGCAGGGCGAAGTCGCGGTGCCTGAGCACGCGCAGCGAGGACAGGCGGGACGGAGGAGGCGTGGACACACTCGCTTTCTAATTCACCGAGAGCGCCGGGTGTTCACGGACTTCCAAGCTGTTTGGTTTAGATGGAGTTCCGGCGGAAACGTGCAGTCCTGCTTCAGTTCCGCCGGGGCAGGCGCAGGGTGAAGGTGGAGCCTTCACCCAGGGTAGAGCGGACGGAGAGCGAGCCGCCGTGCAGCTTCGCGAGCGCGGCGGCGATGAAGAGGCCCAGGCCGTGGCCGCGCCCGCGGTCCTCGTCCGCGCGCTGGAAGCGGTCGAAGACGTGGGGCAGGGCGTTGGCGGGAATGCCCACGCCCCAGTCGCGCACGTGGACGAGGACGAGGCCCGGGTTGAGCGTCAGGCCCATCTCGACGTGGCGCGACGTGCCGCTGTACTTCACCGCGTTGGACAGCAGGTTGTTGAGCACCTGGCGCAGCCGCTCCGCGTCCAACATCAGCGGCTCCACCGGATCCAGGGCGTGGAAGGAGAAGTCGAAGTCCGGCTGCAGCTCGCGCCACTCCTGGACGAACTCCTGGAGGAACGGCATCAGCTCCGTGGGCGCAAGCTTCAGCTCCAGCTTCCCATCCGCCAGCCGCGAGGCGTCCAGGATGGACGTCACCAGCCCGTTCATCCGGTCCAGCTGGCGCAGGATGGCCTCCGCGGAGCGGCGCTCGTCGTCGATGCCGCGCTTCTGCACCTTGCGCATGAGCAGCTGCGTGTTGAGCCGCGCCGAGCTGAGCGGCGTCTTCAGCTCGTGCGCCACCCAGTTGAGCATCTCCTCGCGGGCCAGGCTCAGGGCGTTGGGAGCCTCGCGCGCGGCGGGGGGCGCCTCCTGGTGGGCGGCCTGGTGGTTCTGGAGCGCCTGGCTCACCGCCTGCTCGAAGGTGGACAGGTCCACCGGCTTCGCGAGGAACGTCTGCGCGGCCTCACGCCCCTGCGGCCGCGCCGCGCTCAGGAGCAGGAAGGGCACGTCCGACAGGGTGGGCTCCGAGCGCATGGCGTGCAAGAGCTGCATGCCCGTCTTGCGCGGCATCATGTGGTCGCTGACCACCAGGTCCGGCGTCTCCGTGCGGGCGAGCAGCAGGGCCTCCTCGCCGTTGTGCGCGCGCACCACGCGGTGGCCCAGGTCCTCCACCACTTCGGAGAAGACCTCCAGGAGCGCCTCTTCATCCTCCGCGATGAGGACCAGGCTCATTCACCCACTCCTCCGATGTTGGTCCCCAGGGGGCGGGCCTGACCGGTGAGCAGGCCCACGGCGGAGCGCAGCGGGGCGAGCACCTTCACGCCCGTGTTGTTGATCTGGAACTCGCGCAGGTCCGCGGAGTATTCGCTGTCGCGCATCTTGAGCACGGACAGCAGGCGGTGCATCTGGCCGTGCAGCTCCACGTAGCGCAGGAGCAGCAGGTTCTCCCCCAGGCTGGCGACGGGCGCGTCGTTGAAGTCCAGCTCCGTGCCCACGATCTTCGACACCTCGCGGGTGACCACGGTGGTGACTCCCCGCATGCGCAGCCGCATCGCCAGCGAGGCCAGGAAGGTGCGCCGCCGCATGGGGTCCAGGATGGACAGCTCCAGCTCCGTGAGCCCGTCCAGCACCAGCCGCCTGACGCCGAGCGCGTCCACCTGCTCCAACAAGTCCCGGATGATCTCGTCCGCCTCCGACTCCATGGGTGCCAGGTAGTGCAGGGTCAGCCGTCCATCGTCCAGGAGCGAGCCCACGTCCAGTCCCACGCGCTGGGCGCGGGCCCGGAGCATGGCCGGAGCATCGAAGAAGGAGACGAAGAGCGACTTCTGCCCGTGGCGCGCGCCATCCGCGGCGAAGTGCAGGGCCACCAGCGTCTTGCCAATGCCCATGCTCCCCGCGAGCATCGTGGTGCTGAGCTCCGGAAGCCCCCCGTGCATCAGCGCGTCCAGCTCCGGAAGCCCGAACCCCATGCGCTTGAGCGTGGGCGGCTCGTCCCGGAGCTCCACGGGGACGGCCTCCATGCGCGGGATGAACTCCACGCCGCTCTTGCGCATGAGCATGAGGTGCTCTCCGACGAGGTGGGGCCGGCCGCGCAGCTTCACGACCTCCACCCGGCGCACCCGGCGCGAGCCGTGAGGCTGGACGGACAGCGCCACGATGCCGTCCACCGTGGTGGCCTCTGGCAGTTCCATCAACCGGCCCAGCGGGTACTCCGTGGTGAACAGGCCAATGCAGTTGCATGCGGCCAGGCCGATGCCCAGCTCGTAGAGGAACTCGCGCAGCCGTGCCTCGTCCTGCCAGAGGTCCCGGATGGAGCGCAGCCCGTCGATGAAGAGCATGGCCGCGCCGCGTTCGCGCACCGTCTGGAGGATCAGCTCCCGGGCCTCCTTGGGGCCCCGCTTGAGCGCGGAGTAGGCGCTGATGAGGAAGAGCTTCTCGCCCAGCAGGTCCGGCTGGAAGAAGGAGAAGGTGGACAGCGCCTCCATCAGCTTGTCGTGGGGCTCCGAGGTGACGGTGACCACCACCACGGGCGTGCCGCGCGCCGCGGCCGCGAAGGCCACCTGGCTGCACAGCACCGTCTTCCCCGACCCCGGCGTGCCGGTGACGATGAAGGACTGGCGCGGAGGGATGCCTCCGCCCAGGAGGATGTCGAAGCTGGGGATGCCGCTCTGGAAGAGAGATGTCTTGCTGCTGGGCATTCCGGGGTCCGTCGGACAGCGAGGGCAATGCGCGCGGGCTTCCGCCGTTCGGAAGAACGCGCCGGGACAAGGTGCGCACGAGGGGCGAGCAGGGCATGCCCGAAGCGCCCTGCGATGGTTTCGTGGCATAGCCGACACCCCCAGGGGGAGCCAGTCTGGTGATTCCACACCCCGGGCGGATCGGCGACCGGTCAACACCTCGGGACGCCGGCCAGGCGTCCCACCGGGCGTCAGCGCGACGGCGCGGGTTGCTCGTCCGGCGCGCGGGCGCTGAAGCCCCGGAAGAGCAGCAACGACACCACGAGCCCCACCGCGCACACCGCGGAGACGTAGTGCGCGGGCGCGAGCGGGTTCTGTTTCAGGGCGAGCGTGACGGCGAGCGGCGTGAGGCCGCCGAAGAGCGCGTACGCCACGTTGTAGGAGAACGACAGTCCGGAGAAGCGCACCGCCGGGGGGAAGGCCTGCACCATCACCGCGGGCACCACGCCAGCCACGCCCACGCAGAACCCCACGCCCGCGTAGAGCGGCACCAGGTGCTCCGGCGCGCTCGCCACGCCCCGGTAGAACAGCTGCGCGGCGACGAGCAGCATCCCCGAGCCGATGGCCATGGCCCGCGTGGGCCCCAGCCGGTCCGCGAGCAGGCCGTAGCAGATGCAGCCCACCGTGAGCGTGAGCGTGGCCACGCTGTTGGCCGCCAGCGCCTTCGCGGGCGGGATGCCGTGCAACTGCTGCATCAGCGTGGGCGTCATCAGGATGACCACCACGATGCCCGCGGTGAGCACCCAGGTGAACAGCATGGACACGACGACCGCGGGCGCGTGGCCCCGGAGCGCGGCCTTGAGCGGCAGCTCGCGCACCAGCGCCTTTCGCTGGCGCATCTCCTCGAAGACGGGCGTCTCCTCAAGCCAGCGGCGCAGGAACACGGCGAAGAAGCCGAACACGCCGCCCACCACGAAGGGAAATCGCCAGCCGTACGCCAGCACCTGCTCCGGCGTGAAGGCGGTGTTGACCGCGGTGGCCACCAGCGAGCCCAGCAGGATGCCCAGCGTGAGCCCGGAGGTGAGCGTCCCGCACGCCAGGCCCACGCGGCGCTCCGGCACGTGCTCGGAGACGAAGACCCACGCGCCCGGCACCTCGCCGCCCACCGCCGCTCCCTGCAACAGCCGCAGCGTGAGCAGCAGGAGCGGCGCCGCGTACCCGGCCGTGGCGAACGTGGGCAACAGGCCCATGCACAGCGTGGGCACCGACATCAGGAAGACGCTCAGCGTGAACATCCGCTTGCGCCCGGTCCGGTCCCCGAAGTGCGCCATCACGATGCCGCCCAACGGACGCGCCAGGTACCCCGCCGCGAACAGGCCGAACGTCTGCAGCTGCCGCAGCCAGTCCGCCGTCTCCGGCGGGAAGAACAGCTTCCCCATCACCGCCGTGAAGAACACGAAGATGATGAAGTCATAGAACTCCAGCGCGCCCCCCAGCGCCGCCAGCCCCAGGGTTCGGATGTCCCGGGCGGACAGCGGACGGGGAGCGGCCAGCGGGGACGGAGCGTCGGAAGGGAAGGTCGCCATGCGCGGAGGACCCGGAGGATATGCCGTACGCCCCGTGTGTCAGCGATCCATCACGTTGTTAAAGTGTATTCTCCGTAAAACCTGTTGACACGTTGTGCGAAACTTGTGGGGAGGTCTCGGCATAGGTATCTTCCGGGAATTGCGAGTTCCGTCCCGGGAGTACAATTTGGACAGGGTTGATACCGCGACGCCTTCGCCGGCCGCACCCGGGGTGGACATCCTCTTCGGGAAGTACCGAATGGTGCAGCGGCTCGCCACGGGCGGGATGGCGCACCTGTTCCTGGCGACCATCGACGGGCCGGACGGCTTCTCCAAGGCGTGCGTCATCAAGCGCATCCTGCCGGAGTACGCGAACCTGGAGCCCTTCGCGCGGATGTTCGCGGACGAGGCGAAGGTGGCGGCGCTGCTGACGCACCCGAACATCGTGCAGGTGTTCGACTTCGGGAAGATCGACGGTCAGTACTACCTGGCGATGGAGTGGATCCAGGGCCAGTCGCTGGACCGCATCATGCGGCACGCGGCGGCGGCCAACATCCCGCTGGGGCCCCGGGTGACGGTGGACGTGGGCCTGGCCATGTCGGACGCGCTCACGTACGCGCACGCGAAGACGCTGTCGGACGGGACGCCGCTGAAGCTGGTGCACCGGGACATCACGCCGGGCAACGTGCTGGTGTCGCGCGACGGCATCGTGAAGCTGGCGGACTTCGGCATCGTGAAGAGCTCCGTGAACCTGGAGCGCACGGTGGCCGGGGTGGTGAAGGGCAAGTACGCGTACATGTCCCCGGAGCAGATCACGAACCGGGAGCTGGACCACCGCTCGGACCTGTATTCGCTGGGCATCGTGCTCTACGAGGCGTCCACCGGGCGCCGGCTGTTCAAGCGCGATTCGATGGAGGCCACCATCATGGCCGCGTCGGCGGGGGACGTGCCGCCGCCGTCGCACGTGGCCCCCGGCTTCCCGCCGGACCTGGAGCGCATCCTGCTCAAGTGCCTGGCGAAGGACCCCGCGCAGCGCTACCAGACGGCGCGCGAGCTGCACGACGACCTGGAGCGCTACCGCACGGCGCAGCACTGGACGTCCGGCGGCCGGGAGCTGGCGTCGCTGATGGCCACGCTCTTTCCGCCGGATGCCTCCGGCCGCGTGTCCACGGCGCTGGCGGTGCCGGGGTCCATGCCAGGCTCGTCGCCGGGGGCGTCCGCGGACGCTTCGGGCATGGGCTCCACGCGCATGCCCAGCGGCATCTCCGGCCCGTCGCCCTTCGCGCCGCCGGAGCACGCGGTGGACCTGCGCGAGCCGAGCGCTCTGGTGCCCACGAGCATGATGCCCCGGAGCACCGGGACGGGCTCCACCACGGGCGTCATCCCGCCGCCGGAGCAGGCGGCCGCGGACGGGGCGTTCCCCTGGGGACTGGCCGCGGCGGCGGGCGTCGCGCTGGTGGGCAGCGCGGTGTTCTGGCTGTTCATCGCGTGAAGCGCGGGCGCACCGTGTCGTCGTGGGAAGTGGGACTTTGAACGTGAAGAATCAGAAGACCTGGGTCGCCGTCATCCTGCTGGGCACCGTGGCCGTGAACGCCGGGGCGTACCTGGTGGTCCGCTCGCGCAAGGCCGCGCAGCCCGAGCCCGTCGCCACGAGGCCTCCCGCGCCCACGCCCGTCGTGGCCCCACCCCAGACCGTGGCGGCCGTGGCCCCGCCCAAGGAGGACGCGAACGCGGGGCTGGTGCGGGCGCTGCGCGCGTCGGGCCTGGCCGCGCTGGAGGACCGCGACTACGAGCGCGCGGTCGAGCAGTTCACGGAAGCGCTCAAGCTGCGTCCGGATGACAGGGACAGCGACCTGACGCGGCTGTTGGGCATCGCCACCGACCTGCGCGCGCGTGAGCAGTCGAAGACCGCGCAGGCGCCCACGCCGCGTGAGCCGGCGCACACCCGCGCGCCGCCCCGCACGCGCGCCGCGAAGCTCGCCGCCGCGCGGGCCGCCCGCGAGCAGCAGGCCACTCCGGCCGCCGCGCAGGAGGATGCGCATGGCGGGCTCCTGCTGGTGACGTCCACGCCGCCGGGGCTGGTGGTGATGGTGGATGGCAGGGCGGTGGACCTGACGCCGGCGCGGCTGCCGGTGTCCGCGGGCACGCACCGCGTGGTGCTCGCGCAGGGCGACCGCCGCCTGTACGAGGAGACGGTGGAGGTGGACGCGGACTCGGTGCGCTCGCTCAACCGCGACCTCACCGGGGAATTGGCGCCGCCCGCGCAGAAGCCGGCCGTGGCGCCGGTGGCGGCCGTGACCCCGGTCTCGCCCCCAGCGGCGGGTGGACCCGTGGCGCCCCCGCGCGACCCGGAGCCCACGCCGCCGCCGGAGCCCTCCGTGGCCAAGGCCGCCGTGGCGGCGCAGCGGGGCGACCTGGAGGTGACGTCTCCGGGGCTCTATGGCGAGGTGTGGATCAACGGCCGGCCGTATGGCTTTCCGCCCATCTCCGCGCAGGCCCTGCCGTCCGGCCCCGCGAAGGTGGAGGTCCGCGTCAACGGCGAGGTGAAGCGGCGCATGACGGTGGAGGTCGAACCGGGCCGCAGCACCCGCGTGCGCGTGAAGTGAAGCAAGGCTCACCCCCGCATTCGACGCAGCATTCGTAGTCCCAGAAGCTACCCCCCCAACTTCGAGAAGGTTGTTTCGTATGGGCTTCACCAGGCACGGGCGTCGTGTGTGTGTATGGCTTGCGCTGCTGGGCGCGGGCACGGGCTTCGCGCAGACGGCGCCGGAGCCCACCCTGAACCCCGGTCCACCGGAGACGCCCTCCGCCCAGGCGCAGCTGGAGGAGGAGCCGGAGGTGCACAGCCAGGTGGCGTCGTTCGCCATCACGAAGCTGCATGACTCGCCGGCCGTGGTGACGGCCATCACCGCGGATGAGATTCGCGCCTCCGGTGCGCGCGACCTGATGGACGTGCTGTTGCAGGTGCCCGGCTTCTTCTTCGGCGTGGACGTGCAGGGCACGGTGGGGCCGGGCTTCCGGGGCCTGTGGGGCCAGGAAGGCAAGGTGCTGCTCATCATCGACGGCAAGGAGATGAACGAGCAGCTCTACTCCACCATGCAGCTGGGCCACGAGTTCCCGGTGGAGCTGATTGAGCGCATCGAGGTCGTGCGCGGTCCCGGCTCCGTCATCTATGGCGGCAACGCGGAATTGGCCGTCATCAACGTCATCACCCGGGGCATCCAGGGCAGCACGGACGCGCTGGTGGTGGGCACGTACGGACAGCTGACGCACGGCCTGGGCCGGCGCAGCCTCACGGTGTCCGGCCGCAAGGTCTTCGAGAGCGCGCCGGGCCTGAGCGCGTTCGCGTCCGCGTCGCTGGGGCAGGGGCAGCGCAGCGACGCGGTGTTCGAAGACTTCTACGGCGACTCCGCGAGCATGAACGGCGCGTCGGCGATGGACCCCACGGTGGTGCAGGCGGGCGTGGGCTACCGGGACCTGCAGCTGAGCATCCTGTACCAGCGCCAGGACACCACGTCCGTCGTGTCCGTGGACGAGGTGCTGCCCACGCCCGCGAACACCGACTTCGAGTCGTTCCACGCCGAGCTGAGCGACCGCTTCCGGCCCACGGACCGGATTGAAATCATCCCCCGGCTGAACCTCACGCTGGGTGAGTCCTACCGGGACTCGGACGAGTCGTCGGAATTCTTCTACGACAAGCGCTACCGGCGCCTGCGGGGCCGGGCCCTGGCTCGCTGGGCGGCGTTCGACTTCCTCCAGCTCACGGGCGGCGTGGACCTGGCGTTCGACCAGGGACAGCTGCGCGGCCCCGCGGGCATCGGCCTGCAGGAGCCCTTCAACGGCGACGAGGACGTCGTCTCCTACCGCAACGTCGCGGCCTTCATGGAGGTGTACTCGGACAACCCCATCGCCACGGTGGTGGCGGGCGCGCGCTTCGAGGACCACAGCGCCTTCGGCAGCTCGTTCGTGCCGCGACTGGTGCTGCTCAAGTCCTTCGGGCCGGTGAGCGGCAAGGCGCTCTACAGCCGCGCCTTCCGCGCGCCGGGCATCGAGAACATCTCCCTGGGCGACGACGTCCGGCCGGAGCGCACCACGGTGTACGAGCTGGAGGCCTCCGTGCGCCTGGGCGAGGGCCAGAGCTTCAGCGCCAACGCCTTCGACGTGGGCGTGACGGACCCCATCATCTATTCGTACGACCCGATCACCGCGTCGGAGGCGTACCGCAACCTGGGCCGCCTGGGCAGCCGGGGCATCGAGCTGGACTACCGGCTGCGCGGGTCCTGGGGCCGCGCGCAGGCGGGCTATTCGTTCTACCGGCCGGGCGGGCGCAACGACGTGGAGGACTACCTGGTGCCCGGCCAGCCCAACGCCTTCACCGGCCTGCCCACGCACAAGGTGACGCTGTCGGGCACGGCGAAGGTGCTGCCGTGGCTGTCCGTCAGCCCCACCGCCGTGCTGGTGGGCCAGCGCTTCGCCGTAGGGGCCCCGGACGAGGAGGGCGTGTCGGAGGTCCAGACGCTGGCGCCCCGGCTGCTGCTCAACCTCTTCGTGCGCGCGGAGAACGTGGGGACAAAGGGCCTGGAGATTGGCGCGGGCGTCTACAACCTGCTGGGCAGCGACTTCCGGGTGGCCCAGCCCTACAACGGCGGCCACGCGCCCCTGCCGGTGTTCAGCCGCGAGTTCATGGTGAAGCTCACCTACCTCTTCGAGCCGTCCTACGACGACGAGTAGCCTGGCCGTCAGCCAGGACGCATCCGACGTTGCGCAAGGGCGTGGCGGGGCGTAGGGAAGCCGCCTGCCATGTCCGAGAACACCCAGCTCCTCGAAGCCGTCCGGAAAGAAGCCAAGCCGGGACTCTGGTCCAAGGGCGTCAGCCTCGCGCGGGACGGTGCGGTGGCGCTCCAGTCGCGCACGGGCTCGGAGGTCGAGCTGCGCGTGAAGGTGGCGGGCCGGGCCGTGGCCTTCACCGTCGTCCTCTATCCGGGCGACGAGGCGTGGGAGTGCGACTGCCCCAGCCCGGTGGACCCGTGCGAGCACGTGGTCGCGGCGGCCATCTCCCTGGACAAGGCGGAGAAGCAGGACGCGCCGCTGGAGGCGGTGTCGGAGCGCTGGTCGCGCGTGGTGTACCGCTTCACGCGCGTGGAGGGCGGGCTGCAGCTGCACCGCGTCCTCGCGCACGCGGACGGCACGGAGGAGCCGCTGGAGGACCTCACCGGGCGCCTGGCGAAGCCCCAGGCCGGCGTCACGTTGCAGGTGGAGCAGGTGGACCTGGTGATGGAGCGCCTGTTGGAGCGGCGCACCCGGGGGCCGCTGCTCGCGGAGAAGCTGGACGCGCTGCTGCGGGCCCTGGAGCCCGCGCGCAACGTGCTGCTGGACGGCCGGCCGGTGGCGGTGTCCAGCGAGGTGCTGCCCCCGCGCGCGAAGGTGGAGGACAAGGGCCAGCAGTGGGTCATCACCATCACGCGCGACCCGCGCATCACGGAGGTGGTGAGCCCCGGCGTCGCGCTGACGGCGGAGTCCCTGGTGCGCCTGGGCGAGACGGCGATGACGGGCGCGTGGCTCCAGCACCTGCCGCTCGTGCGCACGTATTCGCCGGAGCAGCTGGGCGAGTTGTCCGCGAAGATATTGCCGGAGCTGGCGCGGCGCATGCCGGTGGACATGCGCAGCCGCCGCCTGCCGCCGCTGGACCGCGACCTGAAGCCGCGCATCCTGCTGGAGCTGAACCAGCTCACCCAGGGCCTGTCGGTGCTGCCCACGCTGGTGTACGGCGCGCCGCCGACGGTGCGCATCGACAACGGGCGCATGGTGTACCTGCGCGGCGCGGTGCCGCTGCGTGACGAGGCCGCGGAGCAGAAGCTGCTCCACCAGCTGCGTGACGAGCTGAACCTGGTGCCCGGGCGAAGGCTGACGGTGCAGGGCCCGGAGATGATGCGCTTCGCGGACAAGCTGCGGAAGTTCCGGGGCGACCTGGGCGGCGACGCGGCGGGCATCGTCAGTCCGGACATGCGCCTCAAGCCATCCCTGCGCGTGGAGGGCGGCGCGTCTGGCGCGGGCGTGCCGGAGGTGCGCTTCACGCTGGAGTTCGAGGTGGAGGGCGGCAAGGGCGGCGCGCGCACGGTGGACGCGGCGGCGGTGGTGCGGGCGTGGACGGAGGGGCTGGGGCTGGTGCCGCTGGACGGTGGTGGCTGGGCGCCGCTGCCCCGCGCGTGGCTGGACAAGAACGGGCAGCGCGTGGCGGACCTGCTGGCCGCGCGTCAGGCGGACGGCCGTGTCGCGAACCACGCGCTGCCGGAGCTGACGCAGTTGTGCGAGTCGTTGGACCAGCCGCCGCCTCCGGGATTGGACAAGCTGGCCCCGCTGGTGGAGGGCTTCGAGAAGCTGCCGCCGCCGGTGCTGCCCGCGGAGCTCAACGCCACGCTGCGCGCGTATCAGCAGCAGGGCGTGAGCTGGCTGTCGTTCCTGAAGGGGGCGGGGCTGGGCGGCATCCTCGCGGACGACATGGGTCTGGGAAAGACGCTCCAGACCATCTGCATCCTGGGACCCAAGTCGCTGGTGGTGTGCCCCACGAGCGTGCTGCCCAACTGGGTGGCGGAGCTTCAGCGCTTCCGGCCTTCGCTGAAGGTCTGCGTGTACCACGGCCCCGGCCGCAAGCTGGACCCCGCGGCGGACATCACGCTCACCACGTACGCGCTGCTGCGCCTGGACGCGGCGGTGCTGGGCGCGCCCACGTGGGAGGCGGTGGTGCTGGACGAGGCCCAGGCCATCAAGAACCCGGAGAGCCAGGTGTCGCGCGCGGCGTTCGGGCTCAAGGCGAACCTGCGGCTCGCGCTCAGCGGCACGCCGCTGGAGAACCGCCTGGATGAGCTCTGGAGCCTGATGCACTTCACCAACCCGGGCCTGCTGGGGGGCCGCCGTCAGTTCGAGGAGAAGACGGCGCAGCCCATCGCGGACGGCAAGCCCGGAGCGGCGGATGGACTGCGCCGCCGCATCCGCCCGTTCATCCTGCGCCGCCTCAAGCGGGACGTGGCGCCGGAGCTGCCGCCGCGCACCGACTCCGTGATGCACGTGCAGCTGGATGAGCGCGAGCGCTCCGTCTACGACGCGGTGATGGCCGCGACGCGCGCGGAGGTGGTGGCGCTGCTCAACGAGGGCGGCAGCGTGCTCAAGGCGCTGGAGGCGCTGCTCCGCCTGCGACAGGCGGCCTGCCATTCCGCGCTGGTGCCGGGGCAGCACGCGAAGACGTCCTCCAAGGTGCAGACGCTGGTGGACGCGCTGGAGACGGCGGTGTCGGAGGGCCACAAGGCGCTGGTCTTCTCCCAGTGGACGTCGCTGTTGGACCTCATCGAGCCGGGGCTCAAGGAAGCGGGCATCGGCTTCGAGCGGCTAGACGGAGCGACGGCGAACCGGGGCGAGGTGACGTCGCGCTTCCAGGGCCAGGACGGAGCGCCGGTGCTGCTCATGTCACTGAAGGCCGGAGGCACGGGCCTGAACCTCACGGCGGCGGACCACGTGTTCCTGATGGATCCGTGGTGGAACCCGGCGGTGGAAGCGCAGGCCGCGGACCGCGCGCACCGCATCGGGCAGGAGCGGCCGGTGATGGTCTACCGGCTCGTGTCCCAGGGCACGGTGGAGGAGAAGATTTTGGGCCTCCAGGAGAAGAAGCGCGCCCTGTTCGAAGCCGCGCTCAGCGAGGCCGCGGGCGCCGCCGCCATCACCCGCGAGGATCTGCTCCAGCTCTTCGCATAGGGCGTCGGCGTCACTTCAAGACGCCGCACGTCCGCCAATCTCCGGGAAGCGCTCGTAGGCCCGCTTGAGCGCTTCCAGGTGGGCGGGATTGTCCAGGTCGAGCGGCCCGTCAGTGAGCTGCACGACCCACCCGCCCGATGCCGTACGCCGCGCCCGTGAAAGCAGTTCGGTGTCGCGAACAGGATCCGGGAACCCGATGGCCCGTGCGGCAGCAGCTGACCAGTAATTCAGCCATCCCAGGCGGTGGGGAATCTCCGGCGACTTCATGGCACCCGGGGACGTGAGCACCGGCAGGCCGCGAGGAGGCACCTCCAGGTCATCTGGCCGATTCCTCGTCTGGCGCGCAATGTCCACGCTTGCCCTGAACGGCGTGGCGTGCCCCCAGTGTCCGCGTGCGATTTCGGCCACGGCCTCCAGCACATCCGCTACCGCCGCGAGCCCGACTTCGTTCGGAGGCAGCTGCGCATGGACCTCCAGTTGTGACTGACCGCCTGGAGCGCTACCCGCTGGTGATTCCCACCCGGAAATCATCACGGGGAGGTTCTCGTCGCCGTTACACACGAGAGGGAACCCCCCATCCTTGGTTCCCTCGGTGAGCCATGCGTCGCGTTGTGGCAAGGCGATGGTGCGTCCGTCTTCGGAAACCCTCCACTCCAGGCGCAGACCCGGGAACGCACGCTCCATCCCATGAACCAAGGCGATGGGGCGGTTGTCGTCACCCACGAGTGCAGGCGCGTAGACGATGAGATTGATTTTCCGTTTGGCTGTCATCTCAGCACCAGTCCATGACGACGATAAAGCCCTTGAGATCCGGGGCCGCTTCTTCCAGCGCGTCCTTATGCGCTTCGCTGCGTACGCCAACCCGGAAGTCGAATCCGCAGGCCCGAGCGAGGTCGCGCTCAATCCGCATCTCGGGCACCTGGTCTCTGATTACCTGTCCCTGGAGAAAGTCACTGAAGGTATCGAAATTGTCGGTCTTGACCTCCCAGAGCACGCGGGTAGTCAGTTGCAGCGCGTCGAAATTCTTCCCATTCACGAACACATCCCAGCCGGGGAAGCTGTTGTTCGGAATCTTGTCGGCGCACTTGTTGTGCGGGTCATTGCCGCCACGGTGATTCACTGGGATGGGCTCGCAGTTGTCACGGCGCGACCGGCCCACGGGCACGGGCGGCACCGGGGGCTGCCAGTCCCGTCCCGCTGGCTCCGGTTCGAGCTTGGGTTTCCGCTCCGCTACGGTCGCGCGAGGTGCCCCCTTCGTTCCTCGTGATGCCGCGGCTTCTTTCGGGTAGAGGTGGCGGAGTTCATACGCATCCAGCGCTTCCTTGATGGCGACGGCGACCACCACCACGCCAATAACGATCACGGCTCCTACGGCAATCTCAGGAGCGGCCAGCACACAGAACCCAACCCCCACGGCAGCTGCGCCAGCGGATGCGACCGCGCATCGTCCCGTGGTGTCGTGGAACTCGACCCGGTCATGGTCGAGGGCCTGGTAGCACCGCTCCACCAGCACCGGCCAAGGCTGGGAAGCCTCGCGCACAACGCACCGGCCACCGTCAGTCCAGGGCAGCGCCGCCGCTCGCTGGAGGTTGGCAATCCTTGGGCTACGCGACGCCGTCCTTCCAGGGCTCGGAGGAGTCACAGCGCATGCAGAGAGGAAGAGGAGGAGTGCGGCGCAGGCACGGAGTCGCATATGGAGTCGAGCTGTCCCCCGGCGCTACTGCGCGGCGAACGTCACCGCCACCTTCGCGGCGTCCGGGTCGCTGAAGCGCAGGAGGTCCTCTCCCTCCTGCTCCAGCGCGTCGCGGTCCGCCTTCTTCACCGGTTCGAAGGGCTTGCACACCAGCGTCGCGGTGCCCTTCTTGCGCTCGGTGCTCCACGAGCCCGCGACGTGCCCGTTCACCAGGAACACGTTGAGCACGCGCAGGTTCTTCGTGGACAGCTTCTCGCGGTGCTCCTCCGGCACGACGCGGGTCCGGTCCGCGTGGGAGAGGCTGAGGTTGTCGAAGTCCGGCAGGAAGCGCACCGGCGCGGGCGTCTCTTCGGCCGGACGCGGGGCCTTGGGCAAGTCGAAGAGGACGCGCTTCTTCTCGTCGCGGAACTCCACCAGCTTGCCGCGCACCTTCTCGAAGGCGTCCTTCAACGGCTTGATGCCGGACCAGGACTGCATGTCCGCCACCGTGGCGGGACCGAAGGCCGCCAGGTAACGCAGCACCAGCGGCGACACGTCGTCGTCCGTGGAAAGCTTCTCACCCAACCACGACTCCGCCAGCGTGAAGCCGGAGCTGCCGGGCCAGCCCCACTCCAGTCCTTCCTCTGGCACCTGGACGAGCGGCAACCCCACCCGCGTGGCGAAGCCCATGGCCCGCTCGTCGCCGCCCACGTGGTGCTTCAGCAGGTGCGCGCGCACCTCCTCGAAGGTGCGGGGCTGCTCCTGGAGGAAGGGCTTCGCGGTGGCCAGGAGCGCGGGCAGGTCCAGCGCCGTGGCGCGCTCCTTCAGCACGGAGCGCAGGGCGGCATCGAGCAGGGGCTGGAAGAGGCCGCGGTAGCGCAGGTAGTCCTTCGCGGTCATCAGGTGCAGCGTGCCGCGCATCATCGTGCCGCGCGCCAGCTCCCGCTTCAGCGCCAGCTTCGTGAGGGCATCGCGTTGGAAGCCCTGGAGGCGCGACCAGAGGGCCAGGTACGGCGGACGCGCGAGCTGGGCTTGAAGCCCCACCAGGTGCTCGATGGCGCGCGGCACGGTCATCTTCTCGCGCGTGAGCAGCAGCTGACGCGCGAGCGTGGCGCGGTTGAGGGCCTGACGGGACAGGACGTCGCTGGGCATGCGCCCCAGCATACCCAGCGGCTCTCAGCGCGTGAGCGCCGGAATCACCTTCTCACCGAAGGCCTCGATGAAGCCGTCCTGCTCGCGGTTGACGTTGTGCAGGTACAGCCGGTCGAAGCCCAGGCGCAGGTCCTCGCCCAGCCAGTCCACGTGCTGCTGGAGGCTGCTGGAGACGCGCAGCGGGCCGTCCAGGTCGTGCGGCTGCACCACGTTCGCGGCCTCCTGGAACTGCGCGGGAGAGCGCAGGTCGGTGAGCACGCTGCTGGCGAAGATGTTGGACGCCCACTGGTTGTACGCGCCTTCACGCGCGAGCTCGTCGTCCTTCGCGTAGGACAGCTGCACCTTGAGGAACAGGGGCTTGCCCTCGCCGCCGCCTTCGCGGAAGGCCTCCACCACCTTGCGCAGCTCCTCCGGGGGCCTCGCGGTGGTGATGAGCCCGTCCGCCCAGCTTCCCACCCAACGGGCCGTCTTCGGCGTCACGGCCGCCCCCACCAACAGGGGCATGTCCTTGGGGCGCGTGTAGAGCTTCGCCTCCTCCACCGTGACGAGCCCCCGGTGCGTCACCGTCTCGCCTCGGAAGAGGGCGCGCATGATGTCCACGCACTCCTTCAGGCGCGCGTTGCGCAGGTCCTTCGCGGGCCAGCCCGTGCCGGTGATGGCCTCGTTGAGGTACTGGCCGCTGCCGAGCGCCATCCACGCCCGGCCGGGATACATCTCGTTCAGGGTGCCCAGCGCCTGCGCGACGATGGCCGGGTGGTAGCGCTGGCCCGGCGCCGTGACGGAGCCGAAGGACAGCCCGGTGGTCGCGAGCGCCGCGCCCATGAACGCCCAGGCGAAGCCGCTCTGTCCCTGCGCTTCCGTCCACGGGTGGAAGTGGTCGGAGTTGAGCGCGGCCTGGAAGCCCGCGCCCTCCGCCTTCTGACTGAGGCGCAGGAGCTCGCTGGGCGGGAACTGTTCGTGCGACGCGTGGAAACCGATGAGAGGCATGGGTGCGCCCACCCTGGAGCCGGAGCGGTCCGGCCGCGAGGCCTCTCTTCGCGCGAGTGTTGGCTGAACGAACCCTGGCGGCCCCCGGGTGTGGGGTTCCTCACGGCGCGCAGGAGTCTCCGGATGCCGCCTGGAACCAGAGGGCTAAAGGGAAGGGAATGATTGAAGACCTCTGGTACAAGAACGCGGTCGTCTACTGCCTCGACGTCGAGACGTTCATGGACGGCAACGGCGACGGCGTGGGGGACTTCGTGGGCCTGCGCCGCAAGCTGGACTACCTGGCGGGCCTGGGCATCACCTGCCTGTGGTTGTTGCCCTTCCAGCCCTCGCCCAACCGCGACAACGGCTACGACATCAGCGACTACTACGGCGTGGATCCGCGCCTGGGGGACCTGGGCGACTTCGTGGCCTTCACCCACGAGGCGAAGCTGCACGGCATCCGCGTCATCATCGACCTGGTGGTGAACCACACGTCGGATCAGCACCCGTGGTTCCAGGCCGCGCGCAAGGACCCGGACAGCAACTACCGCGACTACTACGTCTGGGCGAAGAAGAAGCCCAAGGACGCCCACAAGGGCATGGTCTTCCCGGGCGTGCAGCCCTCCACGTGGACGTACGACAAGGAGGCGCGCCTCTGGTACTTCCACCGCTTCTTCCACTACCAGCCCGACCTCAACGTCGCGAACCCGGAGGTGCGCGAGCAGATCCTCAAGGTGATGGGCTACTGGCTGGAATTGGGCGTGTCCGGCTTCCGCGTGGACGCGGTGCCCTTCCTCGTGGAGCTGAAGGGCGTGAAGAACCCGGACGTGAAGAACCCCTACAAACTGCTGGAGGAGATGCGCGAGTTCCTCTCCTGGCGCAAGGGGGACGCCATCCTGCTCGCGGAAGCCAACGTCACCATGAACGAGGTGGTGGAGTTCTTCGGCGACAACGACCGCATGCAGATGGTGTTCAACTTCCTGGCGAACCAGAACTTCTACCTGTCGCTCACGCGAGGGGACGTGACGCCGCTGGTGCAGGCCCTGAAGTCATCCCCCAAGCTGCCGCACACGGCGCAGTGGGCGAACTTCCTGCGCAACCACGACGAGCTGGACCTGGGGCGCCTGCCGGACGAGGACCGGCTGGAGGTCTTCGAGGCCCTGGGACCGGACAAGGGCATGCAGCTTTATGACCGGGGCCTGCGCCGCCGGTTCGCGTCGATGCTGGACGGAGACCGCCGCCGCATCGAAGTGGCCTACAGTCTGATGTTCTCACTGCCGGGGACTCCAGTGCTCTGGTACGGCGACGAGCTGGGCATGGGGGAGAACCTGTCGCTCGTGGAGCGGCAGGCGGTGCGCACGCCCATGCAGTGGAGCCCGGAGCCGCACGGCGGCTTCACGGTGGCGCAAGAGCCGGTGAAGCCCCTGGTGTCGGAGGGACCGTTCGGCTTCCGGCAGGTGAACGTGGCGCAGCAGCGCCGCGACTCAAGCTCGCAGCTCAACTGGACGGAGCGCATCATCCGCGCGCGCAAGGAGTGCCCGGAGCTGGGGTGGGGCGCGTGGAAGGTGCTGCGCACGGGCAACAAGGGCGTGCTGGCCATCCGGTACGACTGGAAGGGCAACGCGCTGGTGGTGCTGCACAACCTGTCCGCCCGGCCCTGCACGGTGAAGCTGGATCCGGGCGGCGAGGAGCCCTGCACGCTGTTCAACGTGCTGAGCGAGGACCACTCCGAGCCCGTGGATGGCCAGCGCCACGTGCTCACGCTGGAGGGCTACGGCTATCGGTGGTTCCGCGTGGGGTTGGAGAACCCCGCGCGCAAGCACCGGACGGAGCCGCTGCCCTGAGCGACGCTCAGAACATGTTGGCGATGTCCTTCACCGGCTGCGGGGCGGCCTCGGTGTTGCCCAGCGCGCCCATGACGCCTCCGAAGATCATCCCGGCCGGGTTGGCGCGGCCCTTGGTGATGGAGCCGATGACGCCCTCCGCGGCGCCCTTCAGGGTGTTGACGTAGCCCTTCGCGGCGCCCTCGAGGACGCCCTTGAAGCCGCCCTCCGAGTTGCCGATGCCCGTCAGGACGTTGCTGACTCCCGGCAGGAACCACAGGGCCTTGCCCGCCTCGCCCGCGGCCCACTGGAAGTTGTCCTTGTTGCTGCCGTCCGCCTTCACGTGGGTGTCCTTCGTGGTCGGCAGCTGGTGCTCGCCCAGGAAGGAGTAGCCCTTCTCGGCGAAGTCCTTGACCATGCCGGCCTCCGTGCCGTGGCGCGCGTCACCGTCCTTGGTGATGCCCTCGATGTTGCCGTCGCCCTTGCCGTTCTGGACCTTCTTCGACCGGTCGTCGCCCGTGGAGGCCTTGGCGCTGTCGATGAACTCCAGCACCTTGGCCAGCCGGTAGACGCCGTCGGCGTTCTGCTTGGGGTCCTTCAGGTCCAGCTTGGGGTCGATGCCCGTCTGCTTGCACAGCTGCTCGAACTTGATGTCCTTCTGGCGGCCCAGGTTCTTCAGCGCGGGCGTGTCATCGACGATCTGCGCGGCGGACCGCTTGTCCCCGGCCGGGCGCTTGTCATTGGCGCTCGGGACGCCGGAGTTGGAGGACTCCGGAGCCTGAGCCGGCTCCCTGGCCTGAGCTGGAGCCAGGTTCTGGAGTTCCGGAGGGAGTCCCCGGGGGGCGAAGGCGACCGGGGCGCTGAGCGCGCCCAACGCCCCCTCCATCGGGAGCATCGCGAGCGGCTGCCGCCGGCTGATGATCTCCGGCTGGAACGAGTCCACCTGGCTGAAGCCCCGCGCGGGCATGCTCCGGGAGGCGTCCGCGACAGGCCCCGCGGAGAGCTGTGCCCTCGGGTTGACGAGGGAGGACTCCGCGGTGATGGGGCGCATCAGGGAAGAGGAGCGGGCCGTGGCCTTGAGGTCGATCATGGTTTTCACCTGGGGTCTGAGCAGCGACGTTGCCTGACCTCATTGCAGCGGGCATGCCGACCCGGTGAACCGCGCAACCCCTGGACTTCACAAGGAGGGAGCGCTCGCGGCAGGCATCCTGCTGGTGACCGCAGTCACCAGCAGGATGGCGCGAGTCATCAGTTCATCTCCACCTTCTGGAAGAGCTGCTCCGGCGGGGCGATGCCGTCGGAGAAGTCCAGGATGGAGGTGTAGTAGGTGGGGTCGTTCCAGGAGCCGTAGAGCACCTGGTCGTGGCCCAGGCCGCGGAAATCCCCCACGAGCATCCGGTTGGCCAGCAGCGTCGGGTAGTAGCTCACGCCCTGCGCCTCGCTGTAGCGCACCTCGGCGGGCGCGACGCCGTCGAGGAAGTCCGCGATGAGCATGGCCGTGCCGGTGGTGCCGTTGTTCACCAGCAGGAGCTGGTCGTAGCCCAGGCCCCGGAAGTCACCCGCCGCCTGGTTGTCGTCCGCGTCCATCAGCCCGTCGAGCACGGTGAAGGCACCGGAGGCCTCCACGTAGCGCACCTGCGCCGGCGCCACGCCCGCGCTGAAGTCGAGGATCTTCACCCGCGCGCCCGTGCCGGAGCGGTTGAGGCAGAGCACCTGGTCGTAGCCCCGGTTCTGGAAGTCGCCCACGTAGAGCCGGTCGTCCGGCTCGGAGCAGTCCTCGAAGGAGTTCGGGCCGCTCCACTCCTCGCGGTAACCGTCTTCCGCCGGGGCCACGCCGTCGCTGAAGTCGGCGATCATCACGCGGCTCCCCACGCCGGAGCGGTTGAAGAACAGCACCTGAGCATGGCCCCGGTTCAGGAAGTCGCCCGCGAGCTGCAGGTCCTCCGGGTCGTGCCAGCCGTGGAGCAGCACGCTCTGGCCCCAGGACTCGTGGTAGCGCACCTCCGAGGGGGCGGCGCCGTCGCGAAAGTCGTTGATCATCACCCGGCCGCCGTAGCCGTCGGTGTTGATGAAGAGCATCTGGTCGTAGCCCAGGCCCCGGAAGTCACCCTGGAGCTTGATGTCACCGGGGTTGTGCCAGCCATTGAGCAGGACCGACGCGCTCCAGGCTTCCTGGTAGTGGAAGATGGGGAAGGCATTGGCGTTGACGTAGCCGGAGACCAGCACGCGCGGGCCATAGCCGGACCCGTCAACGGCGATGAGCTGATCCGCGCTGCCCGTGCCCGCGAAGACGCCCGCCTTGTAGACGGAGGGCATGGCCAGCCGGAACGTCTTGGGGGCGTTGACGAGCAGCGGGCTGTGGCGGCCCTGCTGATCCAACGCGTAGATGCGCAGCGTGTGCTCCAGGCCGTCCACGTAGTGGTCCGGGATGCGGAAGGAGAAGCCGTTCGCGCCGGACGCCATGGGGTAGAGGTTCTTCACGTCCGCGCGGTAGAGGTTCGCCACCACGTTGGCCACGGACGCCGGGTTTCCGTCGATGGAGTAGTAGACCGTGATGGACGCCGACGGCGAGTCCAGGTCCAGCGCCCAGCCCGTCACCGTGCCGTCGTAGGAGATGTTCTCCAGCGTGCCGAAGGCGCCCGGCAGGTTGAACGTGCGCGGCGAGCCCGCGAGCAGCGGGTTGTGGATGTTCTGCGCGTCGATGCCGTAGACGTGCATCGTGTGGTTCTGGCCGTCGCGGAAGTACGCCGGCACGGGGAAGTAGAACCCGTGGTTGCCCAGGATGCCGTCGTGCGCGGTGTTGACGTCCGGGCGCGCGACGTTCGCGAGCGCGGAGCCGCCGAACACGCCGACGCCCGCCGGCCCGTCGATGTAGTAGTGCACGTCCGTGGAGACGGACGGTGACGCGGTGTCGAAGGTCCAGCCCTTCACGTAGCCGGTGGAGGTGATCTCCTCGAAGTTGCCCTTCGTCTCGCCCGGGTACATGGACGCGGCGGAGGCGATGTCACCCGCGCTCAGGGCGATGCGCTGGCCAATGAACTGGCCCCCCTTGGGGCGGATGGTCTCCATGGGGTCGCCGGTGACGGGGTCGGGCTTGCCGAACGCCGTGGGGCCGTAGTGCATGATGGACCCGTAGTCATAGGGCCCGAAGTCGTCGCCGTTGCTGATGTGCTGCTCGAAGGCGCTCTCACGGCCGGGGAGGATGTTCTCCGGGATGATGTCGACGAAGAGGTCGCGGTCCTCGCGGCTCTGCTCGTGCCAGAAGCCGATGGCGTGGCCCAGTTCGTGGATGACGTTGCCCAGGCTGCACACGCCCTCCAGCGTGACGAACTGCCGGCCGCCCTGGCGTCCCACGGAGGAAGAGCACCCCTGGCCCTTCACGAAGTAGACGTGGTCGACGGAGGTGGGCGTGCTGGCGGAGATGGGGACGAAGCGCAGGCCCGTGCGGCGCTGCCAGTGCCGGATGGCGTCGTTGACGACGAAGTTGTCATCCAGCGAGCCGTAGACGTGGACGTACGGGACGACGCCGTTGGGCCAGCGCTTGCTGCTGCCGGAGACCTGGATGCTCTCCGCGGAGACGCGGTTGGCGGCCTGGGCCTTCACCTTGGGGGACTCGCGCTCCACGTCCTCCACGGTGCCCAGGATGATGTCGCCCTCGAAGATGGCCAGGCCGTCGATGGCTTCGTACTTCACCTCGCGGGCGTCGGCCTTGGGGCCAATGCGGACCCACGCGGAGCGCATGCCGGAGATGGCGGGCGACTGTGGCGCGGGCGGGGTGGTGGGTTCGGCGGCGTCTTCCGGGCGGCAGGCGGTGCCAAGGCAGGCCACGGCCGTGAGCGCCCGGATGAACCGGGCGTGATGGGTGATGCGCATGGGTGATTCCCCCTCATTGGGAGTCGCGATGACTCGCGGTGCATTACGGAAGGACTCGCGGAGCTTGGCTGTGCGGTGGTGACGTTTCCCACGCTAAGAGGGGGCTCCGTCATGAGCCCTGCTCCTTCCGAATCCCCGCTCCCTTCGCGTGTCGCGCTTCGCTGCGCGCTCGCGTTCGCCGTGCTGTACGCCTGCTACGTAGCGCCGGAGGGAATCGGAGGAAGGCTGCTGGGGAGCTTCGCGGTGACAGCGGCGCTGATGCTGCTGTTCCACGCGGTGGCCTGGGGCGTGGGGCGGTGGCTGGGCTACCGCAATGGTTTTCATGCGTATGCGTTGGAATGGCGCGGCTCCGCGCTCGCGCGGGCGCTGGCGGTGATGCTGGTGCTCAAGCCGGTGTCCGTGCTGGTGGGCGTGTGGCTGGGGGTGATGCGCGCGCAGCCCCTGGAGAAGCCTCAAATGGGCACGGCGCTGCTGGTGGCGGTGCTGGGCGTGGCGGTGTCCACGTTCGTGCCGTCGGTGGCGGAGGACATCGTCGCGCGCGGCTTCTGGTACCGCGCGTGGCCGGTGGTGGGGCAGGGCGCGGGCTACGTGGCCCTGTCCGCGGGCGTGTTCGTGCTCACGCACGTGTACCGGCTGGGCAACGGCCCGCTGGAGTGGCTGATGTTGTTCTGCACGGGCCTGGCGTACGCGGCGGCGGTGGCCCGCACAGGCTCGCTGTGGGGCGCCGTGGGGCTGCACTGGGGATGGAACCTGGCGAACGGACTGCTGGACCTGCAGCTGGACATCACGGCGGTGGGCCAGGGGGGCCGCATCCTGTCCACCGTGACGGGCCTGGTCGCGCTGGGGCTGGTGGTGCTGCTGCCGAAGCGACGTGACGCCACGGTGTAGGTGGCGGCTTCTGGAGCTTCGGGTTACAGACTCGGGGGAGGAGGCTCGCGATGCCCGCTCCCCTGACGCGGCGCCCGGAGACGAAGTCGTTCAGCATCGAGGACCTGCTCGACCGCGTGCGGCGCGGCGAGGTGCGCATCCCCGACTTCCAGCGCCCCCTGCGGTGGACCGCGGAGGACGTGCGCGACCTGCTGGACAGCGTGTACCGGGGCTATCCCATCGGGACCCTGTTGTTCTGGCGCCGGGAGGCCCCCGCCGCCAACGTCAGCTTCGGCCCCGTGCGCATCGACGCGCCCTCCACCAGCCAGGGCCTGTGGGCCGTGGACGGCCAGCAGCGCGTGACGGCGCTCGCGGGGGTGCTGCTGCATCCGTCCTACGGCGATGAAGCCGGACGCGATGACTTCCACCTGTACTTCGACCTGGAGACGGAGGAGCTGCACGCGCCTCCGGACGCCGGGACACCGCCACCGCACTGGCTGCCCATGAACGAGGTGCTGGACAGCGAGTCGCTGCTCCACTGGCTCAACCGCTACCCGGGCCGTGAGGCGCACCCGGAGCACCTTCGCGCCGCCATCCGTCTGGGCAAGGCCATCCGCGAGTACCAGGTGCCCGCGTACGTCGTGGACACGGCGGACGAGAAGGTCCTGCGCATCATCTTCAAGCGCCTCAACACCGCGGGTCGCCCGCTCACGGATGAAGAGGTGTTCAACGCGCTGTACGTGGGCTCGCGCTCGCTCAGCCTGGAGTCGGTGACCGAAGGGCTGCGGGAGCTGGGCTTCGGCAACATCCCGGAGTCGCTGCTGCTCAAGGCCGTGCTGGCCGTGCGTGGCCTGGACTTCACGCGGGGCTACCAGGAACAGCTCAACCAGGACGACGAGCTCACGGAGACCGTCCGCCGCACGGACCGGGCGCTCCGGGACGCCATCGTGTTCCTCAAGCGCGATGCGTTCATCCCGCACCTCAAGCTCCTGCCCGAGCCAGAGACCTCGCTGGTCCTGCTGACGCGGTTCTTCCAGCTGCACCCCGAACCGTCACCGCGCTCGCGGGAGCTGGTGTCGCGCTGGTTCTGGCGCCACATCGTCTTCGGCGGCTGGGGGCTGAAGCCCGCGGAGGCCCTCCAGGTCTTCGCGGCCATCCGCTCCGACGAGGAGCGCTCCATCCAGGCGTTGCTGGGACAGGTTCCACCGCCGCTCATCCGCTGGTGGATGGAGACGGGAATGCCCGTCATTCCCAACGCCCCCATGGGACCTCCGCTGGTCCTGCGCATCGCGATGATGTCCCTCCAGCCTCGTCACCTGCTGACAGGGGCCGTGTTGGAGCCTGGAGAGTTGCTGGAGCTGCCGGGCGAGGGACTCCAGCCCATCCTCCCGCCGGGTGACGCGCGGTGGATGACGCCCGGAATCGTGGACCGCCGGATGGTCCGGCGCGTGATGGACGGGACCTTCGGCTTCCTCTTCCAGCCCCCGGTGCCGGGGCGCTCGCTCGTCCAGGTGCTCGAAGCACGGCCGCCCCCGGCGGAGGAGATCCTCCAGAGCCACGGGCTCACCCCGAAGGCCCTGGACGCCCTGAGGGGCAGTGACGGGCTGGGGTTCCTCCAGCTGCGTCAGGCGGTGCTGGAGCCCGTCCTGCGCCAGTTCATGGAGGCCCGCACGCGCTGGGACGACTCGGACCGGCCTTCGCTCCAGTCGATGATCATCGACGACGATGAGGACTGACATGGACCCCACGCTCCCCGTGTCCACCACGGGCATCCTCGACGTCCTCATGGGTGACGTGCACGTCGGCACGCTCACGCTGCTCGCGGACGAGCGCATCGAGTTCAGCCTCTCCGAGGACTACCGCCAGCGCTACCCGCGCCCCGTCCTGGGCCAGTTCTTCGAGGACGACCTGTCGCGCCGCCACACCAGCCGCATGCGGCTGCCGCCGTTCTTCTCCAACCTGCTGCCCGAAGGGCCGCTGCGCGACCTCATCTCCGAACGCCAGCACATCGCCCGGCAGCGCGAGTTCTTCTTCATCGCCCACCTGGGCGCGGACCTCTCCGGCGCCGTCATCGTCCGTCCCGCGGGCGAGCTCGCCGGCCACGACGCGCCGCTGGTGGACGTCCCCACGGAGCCCGTGTCGGACGGCGAACCGCTGCGCTTCTCGCTCGCGGGCGTGCAGCTCAAGTTCTCCATGCTCCGGCGCGACCGGGGCATGACGCTGCCCATGGGGGGCCTGGGCGGAGACTGGATCGTCAAGCTCCCGGACAACCGCTACGACCGCGTGCCGGAGAACGAGCTGTCCATGATGACCTGGGCGCGCGCCACCGGCATCGACGTGCCGGAGCTCCAGTTGCTCCCGGTCTCCGAGCTGCACGGCCTCCCGGAGGGCATCACCCTGCGCGAGGACCTGGCGTACGCCATCCGCCGCTTCGACCGGCCGTCTCCCGGCCGCCGCGTGCACATGGAGGACCTGGCCCAGGTGCTGGGGCTGTACTCCGACGAGAAGTACAAGAAGTACAACTACGAGACCATCGCCAACGTGCTGCTCAAGGTCGCGGGCCTGGACGCGCTCCAGGAGTTCCTGCGGCGGCTGGTGTTCATCATCGCGTGCGGCAACGGCGACGCGCACCACAAGAACTGGTCCCTCTTCTACCCGGACGGCACGCGCCCCACGCTGTCGCCCGCGTACGACTTCGTCTCCACCATCCAGTACATGCCGCAGGATCAGCTCGCGCTGAACCTGGCGAAGTCCAAGCGCTTCGAGGACGTGTCGCTCCAGAGCTTCGAGCGGCTGGCGCGCAAGCTGGGCCTGGCGGACGAGGACGTCCTCCCGGTGGTGAAGGGCGCGGTCGAGGTCGCGCTCGACGCGTGGACCACGCTGCGCGCGGACCTGCCCATGCCGGAGCTCTTCAAGCAGCGCATCGAGGAGCACTGGAAGCGCGTCCCGCTGCTCCAGGGCAACGTGAAGCGCAGCTCCGGCGAGCTGCGCCAGACGGTCAACGCCTTCTTCACTCTCTACAACGAGCTGCCCCGCCTGGGCCCTGGCAGCGACGCCAGCACCCGGGAAGCGCTGCGGCGCCTGTCCCCGCTGCCACCCTCGCCGCGCGTGCTGGACCTGGGCGCGGGCACCGGACGGCAGTCGCTGGTGCTCGCGCGGGAGCTGGGCACGCGCGTCACCGCGGTGGACCTGCACCGGCCCTATCTGGACCGGCTGGAGCGCGAGGCCCGCGAGCAGGGATTGTCGGACGCCATCGTCACGCGCCAGGAGGACATGAGCGCGCTGTCGCTGCCGCCCGGCTCCTTCGACCTGCTCTGGTCCGAGGGCGCCATCTACCTGCTGGGCTTCGAGCAGGGCCTGCGCCAGTGGCGGCCGTTGCTCGCGGCCGGTGGGCAGGTGGCCGTCACCGAGTGCACCTGGCTCACCGACGTCCGTCCCCCGGAGGCGGTGCGCTTCTGGGCCGCCGGGTATCCGTCCATGGGCAACATCGCCCAGAACCGCGCCAGCGCGGAGGCCGCGGGCTTCACGGTGCTGGACACCTTCACGCTGCCCGCGTCCGCGTGGTGGGACGACTACTACACGCCGCTCCTCCAGCGCATCGAGCGGCTGCGCCCCACCGCGGACGCGGCGCTGCGCGAGGTCATCGCGGCGGCGGAACAGGAGGTGAACCTGTACCGCCGCCACGGGGACAGCTACGGCTACGTCTTCTACCTGCTGCGTTCGCGCGAGGCCTGACGCCTCCTAGCGGCGGCTGTTCAGGTAGTCCGCGTGCCACGCGGCGGGCAGCACGGCCAGCACGTCCGAGGCGACGGGCGTGTGCTTCTGCCGCGCCAGGTCCGTCTGCATGCGCGCGTCACCGACCACGAAGCCGTTGGCGATGAGCGTGTGCTCCTTGGCGCCCACGTCCAGCAGCTCCGTGTCCGTGCCCAGGGTCAGGTTGTAGACCTGGCCCTTGAAGGGCACGCGCTCCACGGAGGCCAGCGTGGCCTCGCCGTCCTTCGTCACGAGCACGTCGCCCACCGCGAGCTCGCCCGCCGTCACGACGCCGCGGGTGCGGCTGACCATGGGGTGGGTGTTGGTGACGAGCACGTCCTGGCCCTTGCCCGCCTTCAGGCGCACCATGGGCTGGGACTCGGTGCCCTTCGTCACGGTGGTGACGGTGAGGGCGCGGCCGGACGTGTTCGAGAGCACCCGGTCACCGACCTTCACGGACTCCACGGGGACGGACCTGCCGTCCGCGCGCAGCACGCGCGTGCCCGCCGCGAGGCAGCTGTTCTTGAAGTCCAGCACCGCCAGCCGGCGGAAGCCCACGCGCGTCACAGGGCTGAAGCCGCCACCGGAGCGGGGGCACGTGGCGTTCACCGTGGTGAAGGCCTGCATCGCCACGTCCTGCTCGTGGGCCAGGCAGTCCGTGCCCAGGTCCATCAGCCCGTTGAAGGGGATGCTGGACGCGTCCGCGCCCGTGCCCAGCGGCAGGCTGCCCGTGAGCACCACCGTGCCCGGCGTGGTCGCGGCGACGTTGTTCACCTTGCAGCGGCCACCCGCGCTCAAGAGGACGATGTTCACCTCGCTCTTCACCGTCGTCACGGTGCAGTTGGCCGGCAGGCCGGTCACGTAGGTGCCTCGCGCGGGCAGGTACAGCCTGGCCGCGTTGAACGCGCCCGGCGTGGGCCAGTAGGCCGTCGTGTCCGGCAGCCACTTCTTCGCGGCCACGGACGTCTGGGCATTCACCGCCGCCACGCCCGTGTAGCCGCCCGCGAAGGCGGTGATGTTGCCGGCCGCGTCCTTCTTCGCCAGCGTGTAGTCGCAGTCCAGCGCGCCCGTCGCGGAGCCGCGCTCCAGGCAGGTGCGGATGGCGTTGCCCGCCAGGCCCGTGCCGATGAGCTCGCGCGGGTGGTCGAAGTTCAGGCCCGGCGGCAGGAGCAGCACCGTGGTGTCCGCGGTGGAGTAGAAGGTCTCCATCCGGCCGCTGGCCTCGTCGTAGGCCATGGCCACCGAGTCGTAATACAGGACCCGGTCCGGACCCGCGTCCAGCACCACGTTCAGCGGATCCGTCTCCAGCGTCTTGGCCAGGTAGTCCTCCGTGGCCGTCGTGGCCAGCAGCTGGAACTCCTGGCGGTCCGGCGTCGTGGAGTACGCGTTGAAGTCCACGTAGGAGTAGTCCGCTCCGCCAGCGCAGGTGAGGTAGCCCGAGCCCTGGAACGTCGTCTCGCCGCTGCCGTGAGCGATCTCCTCCAGCGGCAGCAGGTGGCCGCACCACTCGGCGGTCGTGTTCTGCGCCTTCACCTGGCCGGAGGCCTTCTCCGCCAGCACGCGCTCGCGCTGCCGCGACAGGCTGGAGAACAGGCGCGGGGAGTTGGCCGGGGTGTTGCCCGCCGCCTCCAGGCGCTTCATCAGGAAGGCGTACTGATCCGCGTCGCCCAGGTCGAGCGGCATCTGGGTGCCATTGGCGTGCTGCTGCTTCCACTGCGCGTACAGCTTCGACATCTTCAGCGAGTCGTGGGCCCGGTCCTGGCGCACGGCGGCCGTCGGCGCTTCGCGCGTGGGCTCGGCCGTGCAGCCGGCCATGAGAGGAGTCGAGAACACCATCGCCGACAGGGCGAGGCGCTTCCAGCTGGGGGTGACGTGGAGCATCGGGGAACTCCGCGAACCGGACGCCTTCTCACCATGAGTATTGGCTCGGTTCACATTAAGTATGCCCTCGGTGCTCCTGGATGTCCCATGAAATCAGGTTGAAGTCTGTGATGTCCGCGTGCCTGTGATTGGGAGGGCAGAGACGACAGGGATTGAGACATCCCGGGTCACGATGGGACAGGGATGTAGCGCGGGAGGTTCCGAACGGAGAGGATGGGCGGCCCATGTCGGCCCCCGCCCCCCGAGCCGTCCCCGCCGGGGACACGCCCACCGACGCCTCGCTGACGCTGCTGAGCATCCCCGGCACGACGCAGGCGGAGGTGGACACCTACTGGCTGAAGCACGTGTATCAGGGCGACCGGCTGCCCCAGCTCACCCTGCGCGCGGTGCTCCTGGGCGCGGGGCTGGGCGTGCTCACCTGCGCCACCAACCTCTACGCGGGCCTGAAGACGGGCGTGGCGTTCGGCGTGGCCGTCACCGCCGCGCTGCTCGCGTCCGCGGCGCATGGGACGCTGCGGCGCCTGAGCTCCCGTGCCGCCGGGAGCCCTCTGTCCCTGCTGGAGCTGGGATGCGCGCAGACGGTGGCGTCGTCGGCGGGGTACGCGACGGGCGGCGCGCTCGTGTCGGTGCAGGGGGCGTGGTTGTTGACGACGGGGCACCACCTGCCCGGGGTGACGCTGCTGGCGTGGACGTTCCTGTTGTCCGCGCTGGGCGTGCTGTTCGCGGTGCCGCTCAAGCGGCAGCTGGTGGACCGGGAGCAGCTGCCGTTCGCGTCCGGGACGGCGGCGGCGGCGACGGCTCGCGCGCTGCATTCGGGCGGTGAGGCGGCGGGGCCGCGGCTGCGCATGCTGGGCGTGGGTGGGCTGATCGCGGGTGTGTTGACGCTCGCGCGGGATGGCTTCGGACGCTTGCCGTATGCGCTGGCGTTTCCTGGGACGCTGGGTGGGGTGTCGCTGGAGCGGTTGGGTTTCGCGCTGGAGACGGGGCTGATGCCGGTGGGTGGAGGCGCGCTCCTGGGCGTGCGCGTTACCGCGTCCATGTGGCTGGGAGCGCTCGTGGTCCATGGCGTCGTCGCGCCCCGGTTGATGGCGGCGGGCGTGGTGGCTCCGGAGGGGGATTTCCTCGCGTGGGCGCTGTGGCCGGGCGCGGCGGCGCTCACCACCGCGTCGCTGTTGCAGTTCGCGCTCCAGGCCCGCGTATGGGGCCGGGCGCTGCGGGGGCTGTGGGGGCCGCGTCAGGCGCCGCATCCCATTGAAGCGCTCCAGGTGCCCGGGCGGTGGTGGGTGGCGGGGATGCTGGTGTTGACGCCCGCGACAGTGGTGCTGGCGCGGGTGGGCTTCGGCGTGCCGGTGCCGCATGCGCTGCTCGCGGTGGCGCTGTCGTTCGTGCTGTGTCTCATCTCCTGTCGTGTCACGGGGGAGACGGACGTGAGCCCCGTGGGCGCGCTGGGGCAGGTGACGCAGCTGACGTATGGCGTGCTGCTGCCGGGAGATGTGCGCGCGAACCTGGCGACGGCGGGCATCACGGTCAACGCGGCGTCGTCTTCCGCGGACCTGCTCACGGACCTGAAGGCGGGGCACCTGCTGGGTGCGAATCCGCGCCGCGTGTTCCTGGCGCAGCTGGTGGGGTGTGTCGTGGGGGCGCTGGTGGTGGTGCCGCTGTTCTACCTGCTGGTGCCGGAGCCGTCCGTGCTCGGGTCGGAGCGCTTCCCGGCGCCGGCCGCGACGGTGACGGCGGGCGTGGCGCAGGTGCTGGCGTCGGGGCTGGACGCTGTCTCGGTGGACCTGCGGATCGCCATGGCGTGGGCCGCGGGCGCGGCGGCCGTCCTTACGCTGGGGGAGCAGGCGCTCCCGGAGCGCTTCCGCCGTTGGACGCCCTCGGCGGTCGGGATGGGATTGGCGTGTCTGCTGCCTGCTTCCACCTGCCTGGGGTTCTTCC
>NZ_RAVY01000149.1:0-24021 GCF_003611625.1 Corallococcus sp. CA054B | reverse complement strand
CTCCCGGGCTTCGGGCAACCGCGTCAGGGGCGTGGAGCGCTCGGGCGGCACAGGACGAGCCCCACGTCATCCGGGAGCGCGCCGCTCGCGAGTCGAGGCAGAGCGGCCAGCGCGAGCACCGCGGCGTTCGCGTCCG
Organism: Corallococcus sp. CA054B; assembly: GCF_003611625.1. Lineage (NCBI taxonomy): Bacteria > Pseudomonadati > Myxococcota > Myxococcia > Myxococcales > Myxococcaceae > Corallococcus > Corallococcus sp. CA054B. Next base: position 23,885 of record NZ_RAVY01000149.1, on the reverse strand, counting down.
CGAGGCTCACCTGATCCCGGATGCGACGGAGGTCGACGTACTTGAACAATCCGTCTGACGCGCCGAGGAGAACGCCGCCTCGCCACACGCGCGCGAAGGTCACGGGCCGAGCCTGTCCGCTGCCGAGCAGGGGCTTGCGGTGTTGCTGCTCCGTCAGCGCGATCGTTTCGCCGCCCTGGAACAGCCACAACTCCGAATCCCCCACGCTGGCCCCCACCACGCCCCGCGGGGTGACACAGGCGACCACGGCGGTGGTTTCTCCTCCCTGTCCCGAGGCCACCAACACCGCGTCGCACCGCACCAGCACCTCGCGCCAGGTCTCTTCGCGCTCCACGTCGGACCCGGCCTCCACGGCGTCCTGGACGCATTGGAGGACGGCCTCCGCGGCGGCGGCGCCACGCCGTGAGTTCCCCGCCCCATCCGCCACCACGAACACCGTCGCGTCCCCTCGCGTCAGGACCAGGACGCGGTCCGCCCCCGTCCTGCCCGCCGGTTCCACATGCCACGCCGTCTCGAAATCGCTCATGTATCGCGCTCAGGGACGAGCTTCGCATGCCGTCGACCAGCAGTCGCGCCGCGCACAAACCTGTTCGACTGTCGGACAGGTTCGGACGGCGGGACAGCGGCTCATACAAGGGGCATGTCCATGAATGAGGCGTCCAGCCGTCGCCGCTTCTTGTCCACGGTCGTCGTGCTCGGCGTTGGAAGCACCGCGAACGCGACGCCCAAGTCCAAGCCCGCGGAGGTGAACGCCACGGAGGACCTGATGCGCGAGCACGGCGTCATCCGCCGCACGCTCCTGGTCTACGAGGAGATCGCTCGCCGCCTCGACCTTCGTGAAGAGAAGGCTCCCGTGGAGGTGCTCGCCCAGGCCACCCGGCTCATGCGCCGCTTTGGCGAGGACTACCACGAGAAGACGGAGGAGACGGAGGTGTTCCCCCGGCTGGTGAAGGCGGGCCAGCAGAAGGAGCTCGTCCAGGTGCTGCTCGAACAACACGCCGCCGGGCGCAAGCTCAACGCCGCCCTCCTCGCCGCGACCTCAGGCCGCGACGCACTCACGCAACCCCAGCCAAGGGCCGTGGCTGCGCGGCAGCTCACCCTGTTCATCCGCATGTACCAGCCGCACGCCGCGCGCGAGGACACGGACGTGTTCCCCGCCTTCCGCGACCTCTTCGACGAGAAGCAATTCAAGGAGCTCGGCGAGCGCTTCGAAGCGCAGGAACACCGGGTGCTCGGGAGCGACGGTTTCGAGAACGCGCTCAAGGAGGTGGCGCAGTTGGAGCGCGCGCTTGGCATCCACGACCTCGCCCGGTTCACGCCCTCGGAGAAGTAGTCTCCGTGCGCGCGAGGAACGCGGCCAGCAGGGCCCGCCGCTCCTCCTCGCCCAGCACTCCATCCAGCGCGGGGAACAGGTACGTCTCCTCGCGCAGTGAGTGGTGGTGCTCCAGGTGCTTGAACGTGCTCTCCATGTCGAACACGCGCAAGACCGCGCGGCGGTAGTCCGGTGCGCTCGCGTCCAGCGCGTCCACGGCCTCCTGACACTTCGCCAGCAGCTCCCGCATGCGCTGGTGCTCGCCTGTGAAGAGCTCCGGCGCGGCGCCTCGGATCCTTCCGGCGCGAGGCAGCTCCGGCAACAGCAGCGCCTCCTCCGCCTCCAGGTGCCGCGTCAGCTCCTCGCGATAGCGCGCCAGCCGTTCACGCGCGACGGGCAGGTCCATGCCCATCAACGCTTCCTGGTGCTGGAGGAACAGCTCCTCCAGGTCGCGGTGGAGCACGCCCAGGCTGACGAAGTCGGTGGGCGCGGCCATCAACGCCCTTCAGTGCACCTTGTCGTCGCGCACGTGGGCCTCGCGGGCCACTCGCGGACGCGGCGTCACCATGCGGGCCACTCCGGAGTAGAGCTGCTCCTCCGTGTAGACCTTGCGCACGCGGCGGTGCGACGCGCGCGGGTGGTAGGCCGGGCCCGGACGCTCCAACCACTGCAGCACCCGCACCTCGCCCGAGTGCGCCAGGGCCGTAAGCAGCGCCTCCGGGCACAGCTTCAGGTAGCGGCGCACCAGCGGCCGCAGGCGGCGCCCGAACTCCGCGCCCAGCTTCGCGTGGCGGCGGCCCGCGTGCAGCGTGCCGTCGAAGCGCAGCGAGATGTGGAAGAGCTCGTGCATCAGCGTCTCCAGCCGCGACTTCGCGGTGGAGCCCCGGAAGAACAGGGGCCTCAGCGTGATGCAGTACAGGATGCGGCGGCCCCGGATGCGCACCACCGGCTTGCGCCGCCCCGCCTTGTCGACGCTCTTGCCCCCCTTGAAGCACAGGGGCTTCACCGTGCCGCGTGACGCGCGCCGGGCCTCGCCGGCCACCACCAGGATGCGTCCCACCTTCACGTGGCTGAACTCGGGCATGCGCGCGGCGATGTCCCGGATGAGGGAGCGCAGGGTCCGGTTGAAGTTGGGACGTCGGGGAGCCACGGTTGGTGGACAGTCTAGCGGAAATCCCCTTGGGACCAGCCCCTGGCCTCCCCAGAATGTCCTTTGTGAATCGCTCGACCTGCCTGATGGCCCTGGTGTCCGCGCTGTTCGCCCTTAACTCCGGGTGTGCCTCCGCCCCGGTCCGCTCCGGCGGCCCCCCTGCCCTGACGGCCCAGGAGACCGCCGTCGTCTCGCAGGGGCTCACCGACGCCTCCGTGCGCTACACCGGACAAATCACCGGCACCGCCAACGGCGTCGTGGAGCGCGCCGACTACGAGCTCGTCGCCGACGGGCAGGTGGTGAAGACGGGCTCCGCGAAGCTGGGGGTGCCGTTCGCGCCGGGAGCGCCCGCGGAGTTCTCCATCGAGGAGAAATCCGCCTACGTGAAGAGCCCGGAGGACCTGGCCCGCCTGAGCGCCCAGGGCGGCACGGTGCTCATCGCGCTGCGCGGCACGCTGGTGGTGCGCTCCGGTGGCAGTGAGGACACCCTGCCCTTCGCCGCCAGCCGCGCCGTGCGCGTGCCCCGGCTGCCGGAGGTCATCGTGGAGAGCCTGGACGCCGCCCGCTATTCGCCGGAGGAGGTGCAGATCAACCTGCGGCTGGGCGTGCGCAACCCGAACCCGTTCCCGCTGCGGCTGGACTCGCTGACCTACCAGGTCGCCATCGCGGACAAGCCTCTGGAGGAGGGCACCACCGCGCAGGCGGACTCGGTGGATGCGTCCGCCACGGGTGTGTACCCGGTGGAGGTGGCGGTGACGGCCCAGTCCTGGGGCCCGGGCGTCAAAACGCTCATCGGGAAGGGCGTCCTGCCCTACAGCGTGAAGGGCGAGCTGAAGGGCCCGCTGTTGCAGGTCCCCTACTTCCTCAAGGGTGACGTGAAGCTCAACGTGTCCCGCTAGACTGGGGCGCACGCGTGCCCATCTATCTGCTGAGTGACGACGAGCCGGAGCTGTTCCCCCCGCCCTCCAAGGCGGACCAGAGCGGCCTGCTCGCGGTGGGCGGCGACCTGCGCCCGGAGCGGCTGGTGGCCGCGTACTCGCAGGGCATCTTCCCCTGGTACAGCGAGGGACAGCCCATCCTGTGGCACTCGCCCGACCCGCGCTTCGTGCTGGAGCCGGACAAGATTCACGTGGGGCGTTCACTGCGCAAGGTGATGAACCGGGGCACGTACACGGTGCGCTACGACACCGTGTTCGCGAAGGTCATCGACGCATGCTCGCGAGTGCACCGGCCGGGGCAGGACGGCACGTGGATTACGGACGCGATGAAGCAGGCGTACATCCGGCTGCACGAGCTGGGGTTGGCGCACTCGGTGGAGGCGTGGGACGGCGAGGTGCTGGTGGGCGGGCTGTACGGCGTGTCACTGGGCGCGGCGTACTTCGGGGAGAGCATGTTCGCGCTGGCGCCGGACGCGTCGAAGGTGGCGTTCGCCACGGCGGTGGAGCGCTTCAAGGGCTGGGGCTTCCAGCTCATCGACTGCCAGGTGGAGACAGAGCACCTGGAGCGCTTCGGCGCGGAGTCCTGGCCACGCAAGCGCTTCCTGGCTGCGCTCCATCAGGCGTTGAAGGAGCCCACGCGGCGGGGGCCGTGGACGGAGTAGACTTCACCGGATGGACGTCCACTACACCTGGATTGGCCCGCCTCCGGCGGACCGCAACCGCGACATCAGCGCGCCGAGGGCCCTGGCGGCACGCTGCTCGGGACAGAGCGTCAAAATCTATTTCTGGTGCCTGGACGCGCACGTCGCCGTCTACGAGCGGGACTTCGCCGCGCACAAGAACGTCACCGTGCGGGGCATGCAGGCGTTCCTGGCGAAGGCGGGCACCAGGGCGTATCGCTGGTACTACTGGTACCAGGAGTCGGACGACTGGGCCGTCGCGGCGATGACGGACATCCTCGACTGGGGCCTGGCGCTGGCGACGCCGCCCTCGTACCGGGCCTTCGTGAAGGACGCGTGGTCGCTCTTCCTCATGTACACGTGGGGCGGCTACGTGATGGACGCGGGCGTGGGGCCGCACGGCGGAGGCACGTTCGCCCTGCCGGAGCCGAAGGCCTTCATGGCGCCGTCGCTGACGAGAGACGACGCGCTGATGATCCGCCGCTTCCAGCTCTCCCGGCTCACCGGCTGGCAGGCGGAGGGCGACGTGACGCTCAACGAAAGCCGCGCGGACGAGGTCTGCGAGGCGATGAACTACGGCCCGGCGGAGGACGGCGAAGGGGAGATGTGTCCCCAGCTGGAGGTCTGGATGCTGGGCAGCCCGCGCTACTCCAAGGGCGCCTGGGCCGCGCTCAAGCAGTACTGCGTGGTCTGGAAGGAGATGCAGCAGAACAACACGCTGGTGAGCGACACCGCGCCGCAGGTGTTCCGCTACCTCATCGCCGGCTCCGTCTACAACGGCCTGACGCGCACGCAGAAGGGCGGCGTCCAGGCTCCGCACGGCGCGCTCTGGTACTGCACGGACAACAAGAACGGCACGGTGGACGTGCCGGACCTGAAGCTGCGCAAGACGTACCACGGGTCCAGCGCTCAGTAGCCGGGCTGGAGTCCCAGGGGAAGCTCCGGGAAGGCCTCCATCCAGACCTTCCGGATGGCGGCCAGCAGCTCCCGGTCCCCGGGCGTGTCCGAAGCGACGACCTGTTCCCAGTAGGGGAAGTGCGCGAACACCGCTTCGTGGTTCGCCGTCACCTCTCCGTGGAAGTCCATCCCGTTGTACCCGTGGATGTCTCTCAGGGCTTCGAACTGGGCGCGCGCGTCCTTGCCGCGCAGCGAGAACGCCGTTGGCACCTGACCGACGAAGCAGGGACCGAAGTCCGCGGCGGTCACGCGAATCCGGCCCTGGATGTGACTGTTGAACGCATCCAAGGCCTCGGCCGGAACCCAGAGCTCCTGGTGCATCCGGGCGCCGACCTGCTGGACCTCGAATGACGCCGCGTGGGCGTCCTCCACGTCGAACGCCGTGACGTAGCCGGCGCCCTCGGGGCTGGTGGCGTTCCAATCCCGGCTGATCTGCCGGGCATAGGGCTCGTTGAGCACCGGGTAGAAGATGGGCTGCTCCGGCAGACGCGGCGGGAAACGCCGCATCCCCGACCGGTAGATCAACAGCAACTCCGCAAGACCGACTGGACGATAGAAGCGCATGGCGGATCTCTCCCTTCTTGGACCGCTTCACGCGAAAAGCCCCTGGATGCTGACAGCAGCGTCCAGGGGCTTTGGCTTCACGGCTTGAGCGCGGCTACTTCTTGCACGGGGACAGCGTGCGCTTCGCGTGGATGAGGTGCCGTTCATGAGCGTCTCTGTAGATGCGTCGCTCGGGGAACGAGCGCATCCTCCGGCGTGAGCTGCGCGTACAATTCGTGGAGCTTCGCCCGCAACAGCTCCTTTGACGGCAGGAACGTCTGGTACTCGGCGACGAGCGTGGGCGCCGTCGTCCGCGCGAGCGCGTATTCGACGACCTCGTCGTCCTTCGTTGCGCAGAGGAGCACGCCGAGCGAGGGCCGCTCGTGGAGCTTCTTCACGTCGCGGTCAAGTGCCTCGACGTAGAACGAGAGCTGGCCGAGATCGGCGGGCTTGAACTTGTCGACCTTCAACTCGAAGGCGACGAGGCACTGAATACCCCTGTGGAAGAACACGAGGTCAATCGCGAAGTCCTGGCTACCGACCTGCACCGGGTACTGCGAGCCGACGAAACAGAAGTCGCGCCCCAACTCGGTGAGGAAGCGGCCGAGGTTCCGAAGGAGCGCGTCGTGGAGGTCGGCCTCGGAGTGTTCGGCGGAGAGGCCGAGAAACTCAATGTTGTAGGCGTTCTTGAACTCGTCGATTGCCGTCGGGTGGGTTTGTCTCACCGCTGGCGAGACTTTCTTCGTGGCGCGGGCCTCGCGAAGGACGGCGCCCGTTCGGATCTGCCGTTCGAGTTCCCGCTTGGGCCAGCGCTCCTTGATGGCGGCGAGGATGTAGAACTCGCGTGTCTCGACGGGCCTGGCCTGGCTGAGGATGATGAGGTGGTGCGTCCACGGCAATTGTCTCACCAGCGGTGAGACTTTCCGGTTCGACCGGTACGCCTCGTAGAACTGGCGCATCCGAAAGAGGTTCGGGCGAGTGTAGCCCCGGACACCCGGGTAGCGCCTCGCGAGATCGGCGGCGAGTTCCTCGACGACGCTGTCACCCCACTCGGCGCTGGCGATCTTCCGGCTGAGGTACTCGCCCAGCTCCCAGTAGTGGGCCACCAGTTCCGTGTTCACTGCTTGGTATGCGCGTCGTCGGGCCGCCTCGATGAGCACGATGATCTCGGCGAACCGCATGTCTCCGCGGTCGACGATCGCCCGCTTTGCCCGAGGCACGGCGAGCGCCGCCGCCTTGGTGGCGGCGGGCTTCGTACGTGTGAGGCGCTTCTTCGAGGAGGACTTCTTCGTCATGCGAAAGGGGGCTGACAGCAGCGTCCAGGGGCTTTGGCTTCACAGCTCGAAGCGCGGCTACTTCTTGCACGGAGACAGCGTGCGCTTCGCGTGGATGAGGTCCTCTTCCGTGGGGCTTCCGTAGCGCACGGCCTTCGGCGCGGCCTTCAGCTTCTGGTAGTCGTACGCGTAGAGCACGCCCATCTCCCGGCTCAGGATGAAGCGCGGGCCGCTGAAGTCCCAGAGGCCGCCGAAGAGCTGGCCTCCCGGCTTGAGCGGCGTCAGCGCCGTGCTCTCCCGCCCCCGCACGAACAACATGGACAGGTCGTCCGTCGCCCAGTTGCACGGGTTGCTGCCGTTCCTGTGCAGATAGGACACCGTCAGGTCGAACGCGCCCTCGCCCTCGTCGCCCGTCACGCCGAAGTACTCCCACAGCCGCGCGCACTCCGGCGCCGCGCAGTCCTGCGGCGGGATGTGCTCCGCGTAGTCCGGCGGAATGCCGTCTGACTCCTTGCCCGTGTGGCTCCGGTTGGGCCGGCGCAGCACGCACCCCGTGGGCTCGTCCTTCTGCCGCAGCGCGATGGGCGTGCCCGCGAGCCGCCCGGGCGGCAGCACCTCGCACTCCATCGCCAGCTCCGCCATCAGGTACGTCTGGCGGTCCTCGTCCGTCCCCATCCGCACCGCCCAGTACGCGATGGGCGTGCCCTTGCAAGCCTTCGACTTCTCCTTGCCGAACACCCAGATGGGCGCCTTCGTCGTGTCCAGCGCGCCCAGCTTCTTCGACTGCTCCATGGGCACCGGCTTCACCCCGGAGCGGCTGCGCGCCCCCGCCAGGAAGAACTTGTCCTTCGAAGGCGGGATGATGGCCTGGTGCACCAGCCAGCCCAGCCGGTCGATGCCCACCTGGCCCATGGGCGTCATTGGCAGGAACTCCGGCTTCACCGGGCAGCCCCGGTCCATCTCCGGCATGTCCACCACCACCGCCGAGCCGTCGTCCTCATCCACCTGCGCCCACGCGGCCCCCGGCCCCACCGTCAGCGCCAGCACCAGCGCGAACCCCGCGCGCTTCACTCCGTTCGTCATTCCGTCGGACCTCCACCCACGGTCATACCGCAAGCGGCCGCCCTCCGGCGCGCCCCAGGGCTTCAGCGAGGCTTCTTCCCCGCGCTCAGCGCGGCTTCTTCGGCGGCGCCTTGCGCTTCCCCGGCGGAGGCGGCGCCGGCGGCGCCCCGGCATCCGTCGGCACGTCCGACACCGTCGCGTCGAGCGCCTCCTGCTTCGCGGCGTCGTCCGGCTTCGGCGGCGCCTCCACCTCCGTGCGGTCCTCCAACGGGACCCGGCCCACGGCGCGGTTGAACAGCTCCCACAGCGCCTTGCGGTGCCCCTCGCGGTCCGTCTTCCCGGACAGCACCAGCCCCGCGCCGCTGTAGCGCACCGTCAGCCCCGGCGGCATGCCCGCCTCGAAGTCCTCCAGCTGCGCCTGGAGCTGCGGCACCGCGAACGTCAGCTCCAGCTCCTTCGCCAGGTACGCATGCGTCTTGAGGAACGTACGCAGCGCCAGCCGGCACGCGGTGTCGTTCACCGTCGCCGTGAGGCTCCGCTCCACGCCTTCCGTGGCCTTCAGGTCCGGGCAGGCCTTCTTCGCCGCCGCGAGCTGGGCTTCGGTGTTCTGCAGCTCGATGGGCCCCACCATCACCCGCCACACCGCGAAGCGCCCTTCCGCGTACAGCAGCACGCGCGCGATGCCGGCGGTGTGGGGCGTCAAGAGCAGCTCGCCGCTCTGGGCCAGCGCCTCCGCCGTCACCACGTTGGGCGCGTCGGATTCCGCCCAGTCCACGGCGGTGAGCTTCTGGAAGGTCTCCTTGCCGGGCTCCAGCGTCAGGGCCTGGTCCACCGGCCAGGCCAGGGCCGCCGAGGGCGCCGCCAGCGCGCCCAGCAGTCCGCCAATGACGTACATCCGACGTCCCCACATGGTGCCTCCCGCCAGGGTGGTATGACCCTCTAGCACGGGATAAGAACCTCCCCCTATGCCTACCTGGACCCTCTGGGTCGCCTGCCTGGCCCTCTGCTTCATGAGGGCCCTGGTCGCCGCCGCGGAGTCCGCGCTCTATGGGACGTCCGACCTGCGCGCCCAGGAGCTCGCGGAGGAGAGTAAGAGTGTCGCCGCGCGCCGGGTGCTCCGTCACAAGACGGACCGCGAACCCGCCGCCACCGCCCTGCGCCTGGGGATGGTGCTGTCAGGCTTCCTCGCCGCCGCCATTGGCGCCTTCGTCCCGCCGCGCCTGCTGGACTTCAGCCGCTACGCCGAGGCCACCTGGGTGCCCATCGCCACGGTGTGCGCGGGCGCCCTCTTCGTGGGCGTGCTCGCCAGCCTCATGGAGGTGACGCTGCGCGGCCTGGCCAACGGCAACCCGGAGCGCTGGGCCCTGCGCCTGTCGGGCCTGGTGTCCCTGCTGGTGACGGTGCTCTACCCGCCCATGCGCATCATGCTGGGCCTGCTCAACCTGGGCGCCCGCACCATGGGCCGCACCCTGCGCTTCGAGCCGCCGCCCCCGCCCCTGGAGGAGCTGGAGAAGCTGCTCGCCGCCCAGGCCGCGCGCAACGAGGTGGACAAGAGCGCCCCACAGCTCATCCGCTCCATCTTCGAGCTGTCCGACAAGCGCTGCCGCGACGTGATGGTCAACCGCACGGACGTCATCTCCGTGGACATCACCACCCCGCCGGATGAGGTGCTGCGCATCCTGGCGGAGGAGAACCACTCGCGCATCCCGGTCTACAAGGACGACGTGGACCACATCGTCGGCGTGCTGCACGCGCGCGACCTCATCCCGCTGCTCCAGCACCCGGAGCTCATCGTCCTGCATGACGTCATCCGCCCCGCCCACTTCGTGCCGTGGATGAAGCCCGTGGGCGACCTGCTGCGCGACATGCAGAAGCGGAAGATCCACATGGCCATGGTCGTCGACGAGTACGGCGGCTTCATGGGCGTCGTCACGCTGGAGGACATCCTCCGCGAAATCGTGGGCGACATCGGCGACGAGTTCGAGGTGGAGGAGAAGCTCGTCGAGAAGATGGCCGACGGCAGCTCGCTGGTGGACGCCGCCATGGAGGTGGATCAGTTCACCAAGCTCTTCGGCTTCCCGCTGCCGGAGGGCGACTTCGACACGCTGGGCGGCTACCTGTCCTCGCTCGCGGGCCACCTGCCCGACGTGGGCGAGCGCTTCACCTACAACGGCTGGCAGTTCGTCGTGGCCACCAAGGAGGGCGCCCGCATCGACCGCGTGCGGATGTCCCGCCTCAAGAGCCTCGCGCCCGGCAGCGCGGACGGACAGCCCCGCGACGGCGTCCCGGCGCACTCCAAGGATGACGGCCAGGGGGGCCCGCCGCGGCAGCCTCCCGACTCCGGCACGGCGCCAGACGCCAAGAGCTGAAGGCGCTTCACTGCGCCGGGCTGGACTCCCCGCCCGGCACCCACGCGAGGTCCAGCGAGCGCATGTCCCGGAAGGGCGCGCGCCGCTCGGAGCCTCCGAAGCGCAGCACCACCCCGCCCTCCACCCGCACCACGTGCGAGCCCGGCTCCGGACGGCCGCCGCCGCGCGCCACGGCCAGCGGGAAGTAGACCTCCAGGGGGACCTGGCCCTTGCCGTCCAGGGGCACGCCCATCACCTGCTCGCCCGTGGCCACGCGCCGTCCGTCCACGCGCAGGTCGAAGTCCACGCGGGTGAGCGTGGCCGCGTCCGAGGACGGGTTCCCCACCTGGAGCTTCAGCGTGAGCGCCCCGCTGCCGTCGCGCGTGAAGGCCACGTCCACGGCCTCCACCCGCACCGCCTCGTCGTAGGCGCGCGGGCGGAAGGGCACCACGCCCAGGCAGCCGGACAGGAGGAAGAGGCCGGCCAGGCCTGGCCCGAGCACCGCCCGGCGCGAGCGCATCAGCCGCCCAGCAGAGGCTGCAGCGCCTCCACCGTCAGGGGCCAGCCCGCGCGGCGCGCCAGCACCTCCAGCGCCTTGATGAACTCCGCCGCGGTCTGGAAGCGGCGGGCCCGGTCCGCGAACAGCGCCTTGCGCGCCACCCGCGCCGCGTAGTCCGGCAGGTCCGGAGACAGCGTGGAGAGCAGCGGCACGCGAGCATCGCGCACCTGGTGCATCAGCTGCGCCTCGTTGTCGCCGGTGAAGAGGCGGCGGCCGGCCCACAGCTCCCAGAGGATGACGCCCACGGCGTACAGGTCCGTGCGGGCGTCCACCGCCTGCCCCAGCACCTGCTCCGGGCTCATGTACGGCAGCGTGCCGCGCAGCGCGCCGGAGTCGCCGCGGATCATCCCCTCCACCTCCGCCACGCCGAAGTCGGTGAGCTTCACGTCGCCCTGGACTCCCAGCAGCACGTTGGCGGGGTTCACGTCGCGGTGGACGATGGTGGCGCCGTTCTCCCCCACCTTGGCGCGGTGGATGTAGTCCAGCGCCTTGAGGGTGCACCACGCGATGTAGCAGGCGGACTCCGGCGGCATCGCGGCGCCGGCCTTGATGAGCAGCTCCTGCATGTAGCCCAGCGTCCGGCCACTCACGAGCTCCTGCACCATGAGGTAGTCCGGCCCGGCGCGGAACAGCCGGAACGTCCGCACGATGTGCGCGTTGCGCAGGCGCACCGTCAGCTTCGCCTCGTCGACGAAGGCCTTCACATACGCGGGGTCGTTGCGGAAGGACGGGTGCAGCCGCTTGATGACCACTTCCTCGGGCTCGCCCGGGGAGCGCTGGGTCGTCTCACGGGCACGCGCCTGATACACCTCGGCCATGCCACCGACCGCCAGCCGGCCGACCACTTCATAGCCACCCAGGTCCGGAGCTTCCGCCACGGAGGCAAGTTTAACGCGGATCCGGGAGCGGCCCCACTATTCCTCCACCAGGGACTGGAAGAGGGCCTCGTACTTCCGGGCGGACGCGGTCCAGGAGAAGTCCTTCCCCATGCCCCGCACCTGGAAGTCCCCCAGCCGTGCGGGGTCCGCGTACAGGGAGAGCGCCCGGCGGATGGCGGCCAGGAGCGCCGAGCGGTGGAAGGACTCGAAGAGGATGCCGTTGCCGTCCAGCCCCCCCTCCACCGTGTCCACCAGCCCGCCCGTGGCCCGGACGATGGGCACCGTGCCGTAGCGCAGTGAATACATCTGGTTCAGCCCGCACGGCTCGTAGCGGCTGGGCATGAGGAAGAAGTCCGACCCGGCCTCCACCCAATGTGACAACTCCGGGTCGAACCCGATGTGCACACCCACCTGCTTCGGGTGGCGGGCCTGGAGCGCCCGCAGGCCCTCCTCCAGGGTCGGGTCGCCGTTGCCCACCGCCACGAACTTCAGGTCCCCCTGGAGCGCCGCGGGCAGCGTCTCCAGCAGCAGGTCCACGCCCTTCTGCCACGCCAGCCGGCTGACGATGCCGAACACCGGCGCGTTGCCTTCCGTGGGCAGGCCAAAGCGCTCCAGGAGGGCGCGCTTGCACACCGCCTTGCCCGTCATGTCCTCCGGGCCGTAGCGCGCGGGCAGGTACGAGTCCGTCCGGGGGTTCCACTCGTGCGCGTCGATGCCGTTGATGATGCCGGTGAGCGCGTGCGAGCGGCGGCGCAAGAGGCCATCCAGCCCGTAGCCCTGCTCCGGCGTCTGGATTTCGCGCGCGTAGGTGGGCGACACGGTGGTGAGCGACTCCGAGTAGACGAGCCCCGCCTTGAGGAAGTTGACGTGGTCGTAGAACTCCACGCCCTCCGGCGTGAAGAGGTCCCACGGCAGCCCCAGGTCCTCCATGGTCCGCTTGGGGAACTGCCCCTGGTAGGCCAGGTTGTGGATGGTGAAGACGCACTTCGCGCGGGCGAGCGGCGTGCCCTGGAAGCCCCGGCGCAGGGCCACGGGGACGAGGCCCGTCTGCCAGTCGTGCAGGTGGATGATGTCCGGGAAGAAGCGCAGGCGCTGCGCGGCCTGGAGCGCGCCCACGCACAGGTAGGCGAAGCGGCGGGGGTTGTCCGCGAACTCACTGCCCGCGTCGCCGTAGAGGCCCTTGCGGCCGCCGTAGAAGGCCTCGTTCTCCAGGAAGAGGACCTCCAGGCGTTCGGAGAGGCGCGCGGACAGGATGGGGCCGCCCGTCTCACCGAAGGGGAAGCGCAGCACCAGGGACTGGCCGGTGGGCAGCAACTGTCCGGTGTTGCGCACGTCCTGGTAGCGGGGCGTGACGATCTTCACGTCGTGCCCCAGCCCGGCGAGCGCCGTGGGCAGGGCCCCGGCCACGTCGCCCAGTCCCCCCGTCTTCGAGAAGGGGGTGACCTCCGAGGCGATGAAGAGGATCTTCATGAGTCCCGCCATTGCGTGCGAGTCCCGACAGGGAGTCAACCGCGAACGTGCGCGCCGGGGCCGTGTTTCCTATGGTGCGCCGCGTGACGAATATCCCGCCCGACCCCATCCAGCGCTTCGCCGACCTCTTCGCCCAGGCGAAGGCCGCCATCCCCGTGGACCCCAACGCCATGGTGGTGGCGTCCGTGGACGACCAGGGCCGCCCCAGCTCACGCGTGGTGTTGCTCAAGGACTTCGATGCGCGGGGCTTCGTCTTCTTCACCAACTTCAACAGCCGCAAGGGGCGCCAGCTCACCGCGCATCCGTACGCGGCGCTGTGCTTCTTCTGGCAGCCCCTGGAGCAGCAGGTCCGCATCGAGGGCCGGGTGGAGCAGGTGACGGACGCGGAGGCGGACGCGTACTTCCAGAGCCGCGCGCGCGGCAGCCAGATTGGCGCGTGGGCCAGCCTCCAGAGTGAAGAGCTGCCCTCGCGCGAGCTGCTGGACCAGCGCGTGGCGGAGGTGGAGGCGCGCTTCCAGGGCCGTGCGGTGGAGCGCCCGCCGCACTGGAGCGGCTTCCGCGTGGTGCCGGACCGCATCGAGTTCTGGCACGCCCGCCCCAGCCGGCTGCACGAGCGCAACGTGTACCTGCGCGACGGCGCGGGCTGGAAGACGCAGCTGCTGTTCCCTTGAAGCAGGACCTCAGGGCACGCGGTGCTCGCGGAAGGTGACGCGCAGCGTGTACGTGCCCGCCGGGGCCTCCACTCGCACGAAGTCCCGCGCGTGCGGCGTCTGGAGCGTCAGCGTTCCACCCGTGGCCTGCTTCTCCCAGGCCACCAGCGCCAGGTCGTCCACCGCCGTCACGCCCTGGCCGGACTTCGGGGGCGCGGTGTTGAGCGTCAGGTCCAACGCCCAGGGCGCGTTCCACAGGTCCGGCCTCGGCGGATCCGCGGGGAAGCGCAGGTCCTCCGCCACCAGCGTCCAGTCGTAGGTGCCGCCGTCGTGGCGCAGCAGCGTCTGCTCGCCGAAGAGCGTGTAGGACTCCACGGGCAGGTACTGCACCTTCGCGAAGAAGGCGCCGCCGCCCTGCCCCTTCAGCCACGCCACCGCCGTGAGGTCCCGGTTGGGCGGTCCTTCCGCGAAGCCCGGCGGGCGGAAGCGGTTGACCAGCTTCACCGCCGCGCTCCGGGAGTCGCTGGCCGCGCGCCGCTGGCAGAGCGCCGCGGCGCCCCGGTGCGGTCCGTCCTGGCACACGTAGCCGGCGTTCGGGCCCACGCTCCAGCGCGGCGCCTCGTTGGCGTCGTCGTCCACGTCGTGGTCCTCGAAGTCGCCGTGCAGGAGCACGTCCCGCCCGGCCTTGAGCTTCACGCCCGTCACGTCCGCGCCCGTGAGCTTCGCCACCGCCACGGACTCTCCTTCCTGGCGCAGGGGCCGCAGGTCCACCGTGGCGCGGCCGTTCGCGTCCACCGTCACCGGCACGTCCACGGTGCGCTCGCTCACCGCCGCGTGTTTGTCCTCCGGGAGCAGCTCGCCCCAGGAGGGCTGCGGCACCAGCTCCACGCCGCCCTCGCGGGACAGCTCCGCCAGGTTGCGCAGGAAGTTCTCCGCCAGGTCTCCCGCGACGGGCCGGGGGCGGTAGTCCTCGATGTAGACGGGCACCGCGCGGGCCCGGACCACGCGCGGGCCCCGGGCCTCCACCTCCGCCATCAGGCCCACCATCGTCTCCATGCGGTCCTGGTCGAAGGCGAAGTTGCCCAGCGACTGCGCCATCAACACGCCCTGGTGGCGCGCGAAGCCCTGCGGGATGTGCGGGTGGTGCACGATGACGAGCCCCGCGCCCGCGTCCACCAGGTCGCGCATCCGCTGCGCCGTCGGGGTGGAGGGCCGGACGCTGTACTCGACGCCGGAGTGCAGCACCGCCACCGGAACACGGCCCTGCGCCTTCTCCGCGGCCAGCAGCGCGGACGCCCGCGTCAGGTTGCGCGCGTCCGCCGCGCCGCCCTGATTGGGGCCCGCGACGTACTGCTGTTCATGCGCGCTGCCCGTGATGGAGCACATGGACACCAGGCTGTAGTTCCCGCCCGCGAGCGACACGCGCGCCGGCATGAAGGCCTCGGTTTCATCCTGGCCCGCGCCGCTGAAGGCCATGCCCGTCGCGGCCACGTGCGTGAGCGTGTCCGCCAGCCCCGGCGCCAGGTAGTCGTAGACGTGGTTGTTGCCCAGGCTCACGTAGTCCACGCCCAGCCACGGCAGCGCGGGCAGCGAGCCGGGCAGCGTGAAGAACGCGTAGGCCTTCTCGTCATGCGGCGTCACCGGGTGGTCCGTCACCGGCGTCTCCAGGTTCACGGCGCGGAAGTCCGCCGCCTGGAAGTAGGGCCGCACGTGGGTGAAGACGGCCTTGGTGCCCGGCAGCGGATCCGACACGCGGATGAGCGCGGCCGGGTCGTCCGGCGGCATCTGGTTGCGCGGCGTGGTGTCGTCAGGGTCGAGGAAGCGCCGGCCCAGCGACACGTCGCCCGCGAAGAGCATCCGCACGCCGTCCTTCGGTGACAGGCGCACCGGCGGCAGCGTCACGCGCTTCTCCGTCAGGCCGCGGCGCAGCTCCACCGCCACCACCGCCGGGCGGAAGCCCTCCGCCTCCACTGTGAGCAGCCGGTTGTGACGGGGCAGCACGGGGAAGCGGAAGTGGCCGGCCGCGTTCGTGCGCGCCTGCGCATCCCCCACCTTCACCACGACGTCCGCGACCGGCGTGCCCGCCGTGGAGACCAGCGAGCCTTCCAGCGTGATGCCGGTACAGGCGTAGTCATGGCGCGCGGTCCGCTCGGCTTCGGGCACGGTGGCGTCCGCCGCGGGCTCCGGCGCGCAGGCCGTCAGCACCGGGTTTTCTTCCGGCGGGGGCGGCTCCTCCGCCGTCTCGTCGGGAGGCGGCTCCTCGTCCGGCGGCGGCTCGGGAGGCGGGGGCGCTTCCTTGTCGGGCGGGTCGTCCGGAGGCGTCACCGGCGTCGAGGGCTCATCGCCCGGCGTCACGGCCTCCTGCCCCTGCTTCGGCGTGGACGCGCCGGGACCACACGCCACCAGACACGCCGCCACCCACGCCACGGACCACCGCCGCCACGCCATCCCACCCTCCACCGCGGACTTCCTCGCGACGAGATGGGGACGACGGCAGGCAGGCGCCAGCGACGGCATCGGACCCGGGGGTTGCCTGCCTGCCCCCGGGGGCCGGGGCATGTTCACCCGGCGACAGCGACCCTGTCCCTCCCGTCCACTACCAGGGCACCTCCGCGCCCTCGTAGTCGAAGAACCGGCCGGAGTGCTCCAGTGAGACACTGTCGATGACCCGCAGCATCCCG
This sequence comes from Corallococcus sp. CA054B, assembly GCF_003611625.1. Taxonomy (NCBI): domain Bacteria; kingdom Pseudomonadati; phylum Myxococcota; class Myxococcia; order Myxococcales; family Myxococcaceae; genus Corallococcus; species Corallococcus sp. CA054B. The sequence continues at coordinate 7,383 of NZ_RAVY01000149.1, read as the reverse complement.
CGCACGGACTCCTCCGCCGGCAGCGGCGCGTCCTGCCCGCCCATGTCCGTCTGCACCCAACCCGGATGCAGCAGCACGCACGCCAGGCCTTCGCGGCGCAGGTCGTTGGACATGGAGCGCACGCCCATGTTCAGCGCGGCCTTGGACATGCGGTAGGCGTACGCGCCGCCCTCCGTGTTGCTGGAGAGCGACCCCATGCGGGACGTGACGTGCGCCACCTTGCGCCCCGCGCCGTGCCGCAGCGCGGGCAGCAGCGCGGAGGTGATGCGCAGCGGCCCGAGCGCGTTCACCTCGATGGTGCGCGCCAGGTCCTCGTAGTCCAGCTCATGCAACCCCACCCACTGGCCTGAAACACCCGCGTTGTTGATGAGCACGTCCACCGGTTCGCGGCAGATGCGCTCCGCGAAGGCCTGGACGCTGTCCGCGCGGGTGACATCCAGGGGATGGATCCTCAGGCGGTGACCGGCCTCCAGCAGCAGTGGCTCCAGCCGGCGCGCGAGCTCCGGGGCACGCACTCCCGCATCGACCGTTTCTCCCCGCCGCAGCAGTTGCTGCACGAATTCGAAACCGATGCCACGGCTTGCTCCCGTGATGACATAGCGCATGCCTGTATTAACGCGCCGGGAGGCTCTCCTTGGCAAAGCTCTTGCCTTCGCACTAAGGCGCCCGGGGTTGCTCACCTCACGACAAGCTCTGGAGTAGGACGACATGACGGTCGCGGTCATTGGGGGAGGTATCACCGGACTGGCGCTGGCCTATCAATTGCGGGCTCGCGGTACTGATGCCGTGGTGCTGGAGTCGACGTCACGCGTGGGTGGAAACGTGCAGACCCACGCACGCGGGGGCTACCTGTTGGAGGCGGGGCCCAACAGCTTCCTGGACCGGGAGCCCACGACGCGTGAACTGGCGGAAGCGCTGGGAGTGTCATCCCGGATTCGTCCGGCGGATGCGGCGGCCAAAAAACGTTACGTATTCACCCGGGGTGCGCTGAGGGCCCTGCCCACATCGCCACCGGCGTTCCTGAAATCCGACATCCTCCCCCTTGCTTCCCGCCTGCGGGTGGTGGGGGAGCTGTTCAGCGGACGCAACCCCACGGGTGCGGACGAGTCCCTGGCCCAGCTGGGGCGGCGCCACCTGGGGCGTGAGGCGACGGCGGTGCTGCTGGACGCGATGCAGACGGGCACCTACGCGGGCGACCCGGAGCAGCTCAGCGCGGAGGCCACGTTCCCGCAGCTGGTGAAGTTCGAGCGGGAGCACCGCAGCCTCATCCTGGGCGCCATCCGAGCGCAGCGCGCGGCGCGCCAGGCGAAGGGCGCGGTGGAGACAGGCCCCCGGCTCACCGGGCAGATGAGCACGTTCGACGGCGGCCTGGGCGTGCTGGTGGACGCGCTGGCGAAGGCGCTGGGCGACAGCGTGCGCACGGACGCGAAGGTGGAGGGGCTGGAGCGCGCGGCGGACGGCTGGACGGTGCGGTACCAGCAGCGGGGCGAGCCGGCGGAGCTGAGCGCGTCGCACGTGGTGCTGGCGGTGCCGGCGCACGTGGCGGCTTCGCTCGTGCGCCCGCTGGACGCGGAGCTGGCGCAGAAGGCGGACGCCATCCCGTACGCGCCCATCGCCGTGGTGCACCTGGGCTTCGCGCCGGGGACGGTGCCGAAGCCGGACGGGTTCGGGTTCCTGATTCCGGCGGTGGAGGGCACGGCGATGCTGGGCACCATCCACGTCTCCACCACGTTCCCCTTCCGCGTGGAGGGTGGGCGCGTGCTGCTGACGTGCCTGATGGGCGGCGCGCGCCGGCCGGAGGTCGTCTCGCGTGACGAGGACGCGCTGGTGGCGCTGGCGCGCGAGGAGCTGAAGGCGATGGCGGGGCTCACCGCGACGCCGGAGCTGACGGCGGTGTTCCGCTGGCCGCGCGGGATTCCGCAGTACACCGTGGGCCACCTGGAGCGACTGGCGGCGATGGAGGAGCGGCTGAAGCGCTGGCCTGGCCTGCACCTCGCCGGCAACGCGTACCGGGGCGTGGGCGTCAACGACTGCCTCAAGGAGGCGGCGCGGCTGGCGGAGGCGCTGGGCGGGCCAGCGGCGGGCGCCACCCGGAGCGCCTGAGCGACCGCTCACCCCGGACTCGCGACGGCCGGGGGCACCCCTCCCTGGAGGGTCCCTGGGTCGATGCCAGAGTCCGTGGACATGTTTCACGGACACTGGAGAAGCCCCCCATGTTCTCACTGCGCTCGCCGCTCCTGTTCGTGCTCGCCGTCCTCTTCTTCCCCGCGATCCTCGCCGGGGCGCTCGTCCTGGACCTCGTCCCCGCGCCCGTCCCCCAGCGCTAGGACGCGGGACGGTGTAGCCTTCCGCCTCCGCATGCCGGAGACGTCGTCGGAAGGCTCCATTGTTCGCGCCACGCTGCGCGCGCTCGTCGCGCCGTGGCGGCTGGCCCCCATTGTCCTGGTGTCCATTCCGCTGCTCGTGGCCCAGGTGCGCTGGAGCCTGGATCCTCGCGCGTTCTGGCTCGGGCTCCTGCTGTGCCTGATGTGCGTCGCGGTGGCGCCCGTGTCGTACCGGGTGCTGTTCCCGGAAGGCCTGGACCTGAGCCACGGCGGCATCCGCCTGCTGCTCTACGCGGCGGTGGGCAGTGGCGTGGTGCTGTCGGTGGGCTACGCCCTGCCGCGCGTCACGCTGATGCAGGACACCTTCCTGTCGGAGCCGTACAACCTGGCCATCTGCGGCGGCCTGTTCCTCGTCGCGGGCTGGGGGCTGGGGCGGGACATCGGCTTCGAGGAGACGCTGGCCCGTGAGCGGGCCCGCGCCACCCGCTTCGCCTGGGAGGCCGAGCAGGCGCAGCTGCTGGCGCTGCGCAGCCACCTGGATCCGCACTTCCTCTTCAACACGCTGAACGCCATCGCGGAGTGGTGCCGCGAGGACGGCGCCGTCGCCGAGGCCGCGGTGCTGCGGCTGTCCACGATGCTCCGCTCGGTGCTCGCGGGCGTGCGCAGCGTCACCTGGCCGCTGTCGCAGGAGCTGGAGCTGATGCGCACGCTCTTCGACCTGCACCTCTTGCGCGACCCGGACCTGTTCCAGCTGCGCATGGACGTGGCGGACGGGCTTGCGGACGTGCCCGTGCCGCCGCTGTTGCTCCTGCCCCTGGCGGAGAACGCGGTGAAGCACGGCCCGGCGGCCGGCCACCGGGGCCCGCTGAGCGTGGAGGTGGCCGCGCGCGAAGGGACGGTGGTGGTGACCCTCGACAACCCGGGCGCGTCCAAGGGCCCGCGCGAGGGCAGCGTGGGCCTGCCCACCGTGGAGCGGCGGCTGGCGCTGGCCTATGGCGGCCACGCGCTCCTGTCCCTGGAGAGCGCCGACGGGCGCACCCGTGTCACCGTCACCCTGCCCCGCCAGGGCCCCCAACCCGGAGTCCTCACGTGAGAGAGCCCCTGCGCGTCCTCATCGCCGACGATGAACTGCTGGCCAGGAAGCGCCTGTCCCGCCTGCTGGCCGCGCTGCCGGACGTGAGCGTCCGCGGCGAGGCGGTGGATGGGGATTCGGTGCTCGCGGCGGTGCGCGCGGGCGGCGTGGACGTGGTGCTGTTGGACATCCACATGCCGGGGCTGAGCGGGCTGGACGCGATGGCGCTGCTGCCGGAAGGCGGGCCCCACGTCATCTTCTGCACCGCCCACGCGGAGCACGCGGTGAACGCCTTCGAGCACGGCGCGGTGGACTACGTCCTCAAGCCCGTGGAGGCGGCGCGGCTGCAGAAGGCGCTGGAGCGCGCGCGGGCGCGGCTGCCGGCGCGGGTGAAGACGCCTGGCGCGACGGCGCCGGCGGCAGCGGCGGAGAAGCCGGCACTGACGCGGCTGCCCATCCCGACGCGGCAGGGGCTGGTGCTGGTGTCGCCGGACGCCATCTCCCACGCGTCGCTGGAGGACGAGCTGGTGACGGTGTTCACCGCGCAGGGCGACTACCTCACCGACTTCACGCTCAACGAGCTGGCGGACAAGCTGCCCCCGGAGCACTTCCACCGGGTGCACCGCCGCGCGCTGCTCAACCTGTCCCACGTGACGCGGCTGGAGCCGCTGGAGACGGGCGGCTATCTGGCGCGCACGGCGCGGGGCCACTCGGTGGAGGTGAGCCGCCAGTCCGCGCGCGAGCTGCGCCGCATGCTGGGCCTGCGCAAGGGCGCGGAGGACGAGGGCTGAAGCCACGCCCTCCGCGGCTTGGGGGCCCTCAGTTCCAGACGAACAGCCGGTGCACCTGCGCCGCGTCGTCGCCCAGCGTTTCCGTCAGGGCCTGCTTCGCGGGGCCGGGCAGCGCCACGCCGCCGCGCGCGCAGCGGGCCGCCTCTTCCACGGCGAAGGCGGGCGCGGTGCAGAACGCGTCCTGCCAGCGCGACATGAGCGAGGCGAAGAAGGTCTGCTCGTAGCCGCGCAGCTGGCCGTCCAGCCAGCCCTCCTTGTTGGGCCGCTCGAACTTCACGGGCCGCACGCCGCCGGGCTCGAAGGTGATGTTGTGCTCGTAGCCGGAGGCCTCCAGGGCGTTCTCCGCCTTCACCGCCAGCGGCGCGTGCCGCTCCTGGAGGATGCCCTGGGCCACCACCGCGAAGTGGTACTCCACGCCCCGCCGCTGCGCGTGGTAGTCGAACGAGCGCGACACGTCGCGGTACTTCGTCACCTCGACCGTCGTCTTGTACTCCACCGTCTTCGTCTGGCGGACCAGGCGCTTCTTCATCACGCCCTTCTCTTCGTAGGACTCCTCCACCGTGTACGGCACCTCCGCCGTCGCGGTGCGGTCCTCGTGGTCCGTGTACGGCACGCGCTCCGTCCACGGCGCCGTCAGCGTCACCGGCTCGCTGATGCGCCGCTCGCTCAGGCTCCCCGAGATGGTCATCGGCGCGTGGCGCTGGGACGCCTCCGAGTACCAGGGCGAGGCCTCGAACGCGCCCGACAGCCGCGTCATCAGGTACTGCACCACGTCGTTGCTGATGCCATCCACGGACACCTGCCACGTGGGCACGCCCAGCGCCTCCGGGAACATCCCCGCGCGGGGCGCGGGCTGCTGGTAGTGCCCGCAGTAGCGCGACACCAGCTCCGCCCAGTGCTGCGCGCCGCCGGACAGCGACTGCTTCAGGTTCGCGCACGTCGCCGCGCCGCCCTGCGCCACCGCCTCCTCCACGTCGCGGCGGATGGGCGCCATCTCCGGGTGGGCCAAGAGCGCGCGCTTGCGGTCCAGGTGCGACTCCGCCGTCAGCGCGTGGCCCCGCTTCGCAGGTTCGCTGATGAGCTGGCGCAGGTGCCGGTGCGTGCCCGCCATCTCCTCCAGGAGCGAGCTCTCCATGCCGCCATCCAGCTTGGAGTTCCACTTCACCTTGTAGGTGAAGAACTGCTCCAGGTTCACCTCCGCGTCCTCGTCCCGCCCCTCCACGCGCGCCTGGCGGGCCTGGGTGAGCAGCTGCGACAGGCCGCGCCAGCGCAGGTCCTCCAGCGACGCGCGGTACTCCGGGTTGTTGGGCTCGTCCTGGACGAGCTTCACGTAGACCTCGGCCGCCTCGACGAAGCGGCCCTTCTCCGCCAGGTCGTTGGCCTTGCCCCGGGTGGTCGAGCACGCGGACAGGACGCCCGCGCACAGGAGCGCCGGCACGAGGAAGGACCTCCGGCGGGCGCCGGAGCGGAACGAAGCAAGGAGCGAGGCGATCACGGGAACGGCACCCTTCAGCGCGAGGCACGAAGCCTCGCCAGCTGACCTTCCGGATGGCCGGATTATTCACCGCGACGGCCCCATCCCGACAAGGCCCCCAGCCTTCAGCGCTCCACCGGCCAGGTGTGCACCGGCAGCCCCTCCTCGGACAGCTCCAGGTAGCGCTCCAGCATGGCCGCCAGCGCGTCCTGGCGGGGCATGTGGGCCTCCAGCCGCTCCAGCACCGCCCGCTGCCAGCGCGCCCCGGTCCGCTGGAGCGCCACGCGCCGGGCGATGATGTCCAGGAGGCCGTCCGCCTCCGCCGCATCCACCCCGGCCTCCAGCAGCCCGCGCCTCGCCACCGGAAGGAGCTGCTTCACCAGCTCCACCGCAGGCAGCACCCGGGGGCTGGGCGCGGTCTCCGCCGGCCACAGCAGCTTCGCGCCCAGGCCGTGGTGCGCCGCCTGCTTGAAGTTGCGCCGCGCCTGCCAGAAGGGCAGCGCCGGCAGCAGCGCGTCCACCCGCTCCGCGAGCCCCAGCGTCAGCCCCAGCAGGAACGCGCCGTTGGCCACCATGTCCACCGGCGTGGGGCCGGATGGCAGCGCGCGGAACTCGATGCGCACGTGGCCTTCGCCGTGCGGATCATAGACGGCCCGGTTCCACGACCAGACCGTGCCCTGGTGCAGCCGCAGCTCCTCCAGCTTCGGCAGGCCGCCGGCGGCCACCACCTCCAGCGGGGACTCCTGCCCCATCACCGGCAGCAGCGCCGGATGGAGCGCCACGGCCTCCGCGAACAGCTCGTGCGGGCCCTCGCGCACCCAGCCGTGTCCGAACGTCACGCGCGGGTGCAGGTGCGCGGCCTCGTCGCTGTCGCTGCGGTCATCCGTGGCCTGCTGGAAGAGCGCCACGCGCGTCTCCTCCCACAGCCGCTTGCCCAGGAACACCGGCGAGTTTCCGCACGCGGCCAGCACCGGCCCGGTGGCCAGCTGCGCGGCGTTGTACACGCGCGCGAAGTCCTCCGGGGCCACGCGCAGGTGGAACTGGAGCGACGTGTTCGCCCCCTCCAGCGTCACGTCCTCCCAGGTGAGGTTGAGCGTGTCGTCGCCCGCGATGGCCACCTGGAAGGGCCCGTCGCGCCGCTTGCGGATGGCCGCGGACAGCGCCCGGTAGCGCGGCTGCGGCGTGAGCGCGTTCTTCCCCAGGTCCGCCTGCCGCAGCGTGGGCAGGATGCCCACCGTCGCCACACGCGCGCCCTCCGTCGCCGCCGCGCGCTTCAGCTCCGCCAACACTTCGTCCAGCTGGGCCTGGAGCCCGGTGAACGGCCGCCCCGCGAGCAGCGAGGGGCGCAGGTTCATCTCCATGTTGAAGCGGTTGAGCTCCAGCGTCAGCCGGTCGTCCTTCGACTTCGCCAGCACCTGCTGGTTCACCGGCAGCGGCGAACCCGCGCCGTCCACCAGCGCCACCTCCAGCTCCGCGCCCATCGTCACGGGCCCCGCGCCGAAGCCGGGGCGCCGGAGCACCTGTCGCAGCGCCTCCAGGCTCTCCGCGAGCCGCGCCACGAACCGCGTGTGTTCCTCCGGAGTGAATTCCTCCTGCTGGATGGCCAGTCCCATAGGCCCTCCACGATTGGCACGACGCGCCGCACTGGCACGCAGGGTGTCAGCCGCTGGACGCCGCAACGCACCGGGAAACCCGCCATCCCCCCACCTGCACGCTCCCCCG